>CAVFQN010000027.1:0-2718 GCA_963624615.1 Treponemataceae bacterium
GTATAGAACTGCTCGTTACTTGTTGTAGAAGCTCCCTGCATAGTAACATTAAAACTGTTTATTAATCCTGTGTAACCAGCATAAAGGGCAAATTTCAAAGTTGTTGTATTGTAGCTAAGATACAAACCATCACTTGGCTGTGAAAAAATTGATAGTGTAAAATCTGAATAAGAAAAACGACCAGCACTTAAAGAAAGTACGTTGTTTCCAATTTTCAAATTTCCATCAATTTTGCACAAAGTCAAATCAGCAATATTTGTAAATTTAGAAATAGAGTTATTATTGAAAGAATAGAAAGTATATTTATACATTCCCTCAGTAGAAAAACGGAAAGCTCCATTTTTTGTAACTGGAACGTTCAGCGAAAGGTAAATTCCATTCGTCTGATAAAAATTAAAAGAGTCCAATGTGGAAGAAGAAAGTCTTGAAGTGTTGTCTATAAGCCCCGACCATGTAAAAGCAGATGCACAAGTAGAAATAACAAAAAGGGCAACTAATGTTGATAAAATCTTTTTCATCTCTATTTCTCCATTGAAATTGCAGTTATATCAAAACCGCCATATTGTCTAACACAAGCTGTGTAAAGCTGTAACAAAGAAGGACCAGACAGAGCAAACGAAGGGTCAGAAGTAGAAGATATTACGCCATCAGCCTGGAACTGGCGGAAAGCATACCGAGGAGCTCCCCCTGTAAGGGTAAACATAAGACCACCCTTTATATCCCACATCTGAGAAAAAATATAAACTGCATCTACCATAGGAATAGCATCATCAGAATTTACTCTCTCGGGAATTTGATTTTCTTCTTTTAAAACGCTAACTGCATCTTCAAAAGAAGCATCATCTTCTATCAAACCTTGCTGAACAGCAGATATGTAGCAAGCCTGTCCAAAAGTAGCTTTTTTGGAATCAAGAATTTCTGTGATTACATCTGCTGACTGTGAATAAGCGGCAGTTACAAACAGTAATGCCAATGTTAAAGTTATTAAACGTCTCATAACGCTATTTTATTGTAGATTTTGACAGTTGTCTATAATAATCATTATACTAAAGACGCTGATTTTGAAAAAAAATCTGATGAGGAAAAATAGACTGAACCGTCATTCCGACTTTGAAACAAACTCAGAGTGACGTTCCGGAATCTCTAAAAAGACATCTCTAAAAAAATGCGAGGATAGAAAAAAAATGAACGAAACATTAATTGTTGATTACAAAAACTTTTTAAATAAAGGCAAAACCGAACGAGAGTGCGTTGGGCAAATCATCAAAAGTGCTGAAAAAAAAGGCTACAAAGATATTTCTAAATTCAAAAAATTAAAGGCTGGTGATAAGGTCTACATCACAAAAATGAACAAGGCAGTTGCTCTGTTTGAAATCGGCCTCGAACCCATCGAAAACGGCTTAAATATTTTGGGAGCCCACATCGACTCTCCCCGCCTGGACGCAAAACAAAATCCTGTTTACGAAAAAGACAATGTAACATATTTGAACACCCATTATTATGGCGGCATAAAAAAATACCAGTGGACGACCCTGCCCCTGGCAATCCACGGAGTAATCTGCAAAAAAAATGGAAAAACCGTAAATGTTGTCATTGGCGAAAATTCCGACGAGCCTGTTTTTTGCATTTCGGACATTCTGCCCCACCTGGCCCAGGAACAAATGAAAGACAAAGCCAGCGATTTTATCAAAGGTGAAGATTTGGACGTGATGATGGGTTCCGTAAGTCCACAGAAAGATGAAGAAAAAAATGAAAATGGGAAAAAACCAGAAAAAGAACGCAGCAAAAAAATTATCCTTGGACTTTTAAAAGAAATGTACGGAATCGAAGAAGACGATTTGCAGTCTGCAGAATTGGAAATTGTACCGGCTGGAAGTGCCAGAGATATGGGCTTAGACCGCTCTATGATTTTGGGCTACGGTCAGGATGACCGTTCCTGTGCATTTGCCTCGGTTGCAGCCATGCTGGAAGTAAATGCAGGCTCCCGAACGACCTGCTGCCTTTGCGTAGACAAGGAAGAAATCGGCTCGGTTGGAGCAACAGGAATGGCTTCAAACCTTTTTGAAAATATGGTATCAGAAATTATTTACAGAACAACAAACGAATACAGCGAACTAACTTTGCGCCGCTGCCTGGCAAATTCTTATATGCTTTCTTCAGATGTAAACGCCGCTTACGATCCAATGAACGCCGGCCTTTACGACAAAGATAATGCCAGCTGGCTGGGTGCCGGAGTAACCTTCCAAAAATACACAGGAAGTCGGGGAAAATCAGGGGCTTCGGACGCCAACCCGGAATTTGTAGCAAAAGTTAGAGCCGCAATGTACGACGCGAATGTAAAATACCAGATGGCAGAACTGGGGAAAGTCGACCAGGGAGGTGGCGGAACAATCGCCTACCACGCAGCCCGCTACGGAATGAACGTTCTGGACGCCGGAGTTGCAGTTTTGAGCATGCACGCCCCTTGGGAAATTACCAGCAAAGAAGACATTTGCCAGATGTTTGAATGCTGCAAGGCCTTTTTGATTATTAAATAAGTATTTGGGCGGTCCGGCGGACAAAAAAAGTTTTGACATTTTTTGCGGCAGCCAAGTATTTTGAAATACCCCCTGCAAGTCGAAAACAAAATACATCTTGTCCGCCGTCGGCTGTTCCGCAGTTCTGTAACCCTCAAACAAAAAAGGCCCACAAATTGTGGGCCTTTTTTGTTCTGCTTCG
>CAVFQN010000028.1:0-8530 GCA_963624615.1 Treponemataceae bacterium
GAAGGTCGTTTACCCAAGTCAGGGTGTTGGTGTAGTAACAGAGATTTTTGAAAAAACATTCAAAGAAAAAACTACTCTTTATTACAAAATTTACATTGAAGCTTCTGATATGGTAGTTATGGTTCCTGTCGATAATGCAGAGAATTTAGGAATCCGTCAGATTGTTTCTAAGGAAGAGGCTGAAGAAGCCTTGAATCTTTTATCAGATGAGTTTGAACCTATTACATCTGACTGGAAACTTCGCTATCAGATGAACCTGGACCTTTTGAAAAAAGGAACTGTAAAAGATATTGCAACCATTGTTCGCTGTCTTTACAACCGAAGTAAGGTTAAGGAACTTCCAATTCTTGAACGAAAACTTTACGATTCTGCAAAAAAATTGCTTGAAGACGAAATTTCTTTTGCTTTGGGCAGAACTTCCAAAGAAATTGAAGCAGAAATTCATACAAAACTTGAACCTCCTGGAGCTGCTCCAAAGGTTAAGCACGTTGTCGTTATGGATGATGATGAAGATGATGATTTGATGGATGATATTTCTGATAAATCAAGTAAATCTGAAGATTCGGAGGATTCTGATAATGATGATTCTGATGATACTTCGGCTTCTTCTGACGACATGGATGGTGATGACGATTTTGACGATGATGATGAGTCGTTCTAAAATTGCAATTGTAATTACTGCTGCCGGTTCTTCTACGAGAATGGGCGGTAGTGTAAAAAAAGAATATCTACCCTTGAAAAATGGCACAGTTCTTTCGAATTGTGCTAAAACTTTTTTAACGGCCTGCAGGCAAACTTTTGAAATTTCTGATTTTATTGTGACTTGTCCTGTGGGTGGCCTTGAATCTTGCAAAAAAGCTTTGTTGGACCTGGATTTTTTTGATTTTCCAGGGCTTGAGGATATTTTTCAAATTGTTGAAGGTTCTACGACCAGGCAAAAATCAGTTTTTAATGGTCTTTTGGCTATAAAAAATCACCCTGAAATTGTTCTTATTCATGATGGTGCCCGCCCCTTTGTTACCGAAGAAATTATCAGGCAGTCTGTTTTTACTGCCCTGGAATATGGGGCTTGCGTGCCAGGCTGTAGTCCCGTTGATACTCAAAAAGAAATTGATTCTGACGGATTTATTGTCAGGCATTTACAGCGCAGTCTGCTCTGTGCGGTTCAGACCCCCCAGACTTTTAACTACGAAAAACTTTTGCAGGCTCATAAAAAAGCCCTTGCAGACAAAAAAGAATACACGGACGATACTGAAATCTGGGGAAATTATTGTGGCAGGGTAAAGGTAATTCCCGGCGATCCTGCTAATATCAAAATCACATATCCTGGGGATTTGGAAAAATTTCGTAGTGAGGTGGAAAAATGATTCGAGTTGGATTTGGTTACGATTTACACAGACTTGTGGAAGGTCGCACCCTTGTAATCGGGGGGGCGGAATTTGATTTTCCAAAAGGTGAGGATGGCCATTCTGATGGGGATGTTCTGCTTCATGCTGTTACCGACGCCGTTTTGGGGGCCAGCGGGCTTGGTGATATTGGCAGTTATTTTCCGCCGGAAGACCAAAAATGGAAAGATGCCGATTCCCGAGAACTGTTAAAAACTGTCATGAAAGACGTAAAATCTGCTGGTTGGAAAATAATCAATCTGGATTGCGTCGTAAAACTTGAAAAACCAAAATTTCTGCCAAAACGCCGGCAGGTCATAGAGTCTATCGCAAAAATTCTTGAAGTGGAAAATGACCAGGTTTTTGTAAAAGCAAAAACTGGCGAAAAACTTCCGCCCGTTGGAACTGGAGATGCCATTGAGGCGGAAGTTGTAGTTCTTTTAGAGAAGGAAACCTTTAAAAATTGCAATTTTAGAGATGCCCAGAAGTAGGATTGTCCTTCGCAGAACTACACTTGTTCGAATTTCACTTGATCAAACTGCCCCTGGTCGAAAAATCCTTACTCAGGTAACTGGAGAATCAAATCAACTTCATTTACAGTTAAGTGCAGATTATTGGCAATTTCTGGGATTGTCCAGCCTTCACGTTTCAACTGTCTTACAGCTTCGTTTGTCTGAGGATTTAAAGACTGGCCTTTTGCGGCCGGTTTAGTCTGCAATTCTTTCTGGGTGATTTGCTGTAAAGTTTTAAACTTATTATCAACATCACGAGAAAGCCCCTGCAAATCCAATTCGGTCTTTTTAATACCTGTCTGAACAGAATTCAAAGCGTCAATTCTCTTTTCTGTATCTGCCAGTAAGTTGTCCAAAGTTTCCAGCCTGCCAATTGCATTTGTGATTTTAGGGCCGTTTTGCAAAATCTTGTCAACATTTCCCTGGACTTCTTTAATTTCCTGAGGCAGAGAAATAGCCTGGCGGTTACAATTGTTGAGCCGCTGTTCCAAATCCTTGAGCTTTTCAAACTGGCTGTCTACATCAGTTCTGATTCTGGCAACAACTTCATCCTTCTTTTCGAGGCGGTCATAATGGTCGGCAACTTCCTTCAACCTTTCTTCGTAATTGCGGACTGTAACTTCCATGGTCTGAATATCATCTTTTGAGTTATTCAATGCAAGAATTCTGTCATCAATTGTGTTAGAAAGTGCAATCATAGACTGGAATTTCTGTTCCAAAGTTACAACGCGAGATTTCTGGCTTTCGACATCAGAAAGTTTATTTGTGATTTCTTCATTAATCTTAAGAATTGATTTGTATTCATCATTCATTTGATTTGCAGAATCAGAATAATTCTGGAGTTTGCTGAATGATTCGTTCAATTCCTGGATATTATCTTCGAGCTGGCGTTTCATCTTATCGGCTTTGTCATAAAACTGGATATTTGTTCTGACGTCCTGGAGCTCTTTCTGAATTTCCATAATCTGAGACTGAATACCGTTTGCGTCATCCTGCATTCTGAGGAAAAGTTTTGACTGTTCAGACTGATTGGCTGCAGTAGCATCTTGAATTTCTTTTTTGAAAGATTCGATTTTTGCTTCTGTATCCTGATTTTGAACCTGGATTTTTTCCTGGGTAGATTTGACCATATCATCATACATTTTGTTGAGCTGGGCAATAATCTGTTTTGATGAATTTTCGTAGTCAGAAATAGAATTCTGGGTTTTATTCTGCAAATCAGCAATCTGATTGTTCAAATCATTATGCTGCTGCTGAATAGAAGTTTCGTAGGCGTTCATATTCTGGAAAAGTTTTTGTCCCACTTCATCAATCTTATCCTGGGCTGCAACTTTGAACTGGTCAATTTGACCGTTGAATACCAATTCTGATGATTCAAATTGAGACTGAATCTGGGCTTTCCAGGTTTTGAATTCTGAAAGGGCAGCGTCGATTGTCGAAGATCCTGTTTCCTGTTTGGTCTGAACGCTTTCCTGGAAGGTTTTCAAATCTTCCATCATTTGTTCCTGAACCTTAGTCAAATTCTGCTGAACCATCTGCATATTGTGTTCAAGTTCGTGTTTAAGTTCATTTTCATTATTTTTAGAAATTACGCTGATAGAAGAATTTGCGTCATTTTTGAATTTGTTGATGACATCCTGAATATCCTGAATGGCATCCTGCATTTCGATTTTTGTAGATTCGATGGATGCCGAAACTTTTGTAAACTGGTCGGAAGTTTTTGTCTGAAGATTTTCGATATTGCTTTTGAGCTGGTCGCTGTATTTTGCTTCAACTTCTTTGCGGGAATCTTCAAAAGAATTTGTAAGAGTGGTGAGTTTTGTGTCAAGATTGTGCTTCCATTCTGCCAGGTCTGAATCAAATTCATTATTTTTGGTAGAAAGTGTCTGATTAAACTGCGATTCAAATTCCTGGAGTTTCTGGCTCATATTGCCAGTTGCCGTTTCTTTGAGCGAATCCAAAGAATCGTTGATTTCTTTGATTTTGAGTTCCAGGGCAGCTGAATTTTCCTTGATTTCTTTTGCAAAATCTTCGTTTTTCTGCTTTTGCGAACTGGTAAAATTGTCGAATGTGGAAAGTGCCCGGTTTTGAACTTCTGCCATTGCGGCTTTGAGGCTTTTTTCCAGATTATCAATATCGGAATCTGAAATCTGGATTTGAGAAAGCTTGTATTCAATGTCCTTTTTGTAGGCATTGAGTTCAGAATCAACATTTTCAAGAATATTGAGATGTTTGACTTCGCTTTCTGAAACAGCCTTGTGAACAGAATCTGTAATAATTTTTGAAAGATTTTCCAGTTTTGTGTTTGTATTTGTCTGGAATGTTTCGATTTGAGTTTTTGTTTCGCTCTGGAAAGAATCCAATTTCTGTTTTGCAGCAGTTTGATATGTTTCAATCTGATTTGTCGTTTCGTTTTGGAGGGCAGACAATTTTTGTTTAGCATCAGACTGGAAGTTTTCAATCTGATTTGTCGTTTCGCTCTGAAATTTATCCAGTTTTTGATTTGTTGATGACTGGAAGGTTTCGAGCTGGCGGTTTGTTTCATTTTGGAAGGCTTCAAGCTGATTGTTTGTCTGATTTTGGATTCCTGCAATCTGCTTAATTGCTGTTGACTGGAATGTTTCAAGCTGATTATTTGTATCTGACTTGAATTCTTCGAGTTTTCTTTCAGTTTCGGTCTGAAGATTTGAAAGATGTTCATTAACCGTTTTAATTTGATTTTCAAGTTCCGGTTTAAGGGTTGCGGCTCTCTCTTCGGCCTGCTGGCACTGGCTTTGGATAGCATTAACCGAAGCCTGGGCTTCTGTAACGGAAATATTTGCATCATCAGAAAGCTGTTTGAGGGTCTGGGCAAGATTTTCCTGCATTGTCGAAATATCAGTTTTGAGGTTTGCCGAACGTTCATTTGCAAGGCGGAGTTGATTTTCAACTTCCATCTTCATATCTTCAATTCGTTTGTTGTAAGAATCTTCCAAATCACCTAGTTCGTTCAGGCGATTACCAAAAACATTTTGAATGGAATCAACTTTTGTCGCATATTCTGACTGGAGTTCGTCAAATTTATCAACATATTCAGTTTTGATTTTTGAATATTCTGTAGAATACAGTTCATTGAGTCCTGCAATCTGTCTGTCATTTTCTGATTTTGTCTGGTCAAATTTTGCCTGATTTTCGCTTTCAAAAGAAGTCAATCTTGCATTTGCGTCATCAATAAGCATTTCAAGTTTATTCTGATATTCTGCCGTAAATTCCGAAAGCCTTTTATCGCTGTTATCCTGGAAAATGCTGATTGTCTGGTCAAATTTTTCCTGGAGAGCCTTGTGCTCTTCTACAAAACGTTCATTAAAATCGTTGATTTTTTTATTGTTGGTTGCCGTTGCAGTTTCAAAAGCCTTGTTGTAAGTTTCGTTGAATTTTTGGAAATCAGACTGGAATTTTTCGGAAAGAGTCTGGTAGTTGTTTGTATTTTTGTTGAGAACATTGTTGAACTGGGTAGAATATTTTTCTTCAAGTTTCTGATTGTCCTCATCAAAGCGGGCAGTGATTTTTGCGATGATACCGTCGTTTTTACCACCGATTGTTTCAAGCTGCTGATTGTATTTTTGCTGCAAAATGTCCACTTTTTCGGCAAAAGCCTGAGAAAGATTTCCCATTTTTTCGTTAAATTTATCGTTGATGGTTGCCAGGCGGGTTTTTGTATCGCTGATGAGTTTTGTTTCAGCTTCTTTGTAAGCCTGGGCGGTGTCATTTGTTTTCTGGGTGAAAGTGTTTTCCAGTTCTGCAGATTTCTTATCCATATCAGCAGAAATTTCCTGGAAACGTTCAGAAATTTTGTTGGAAGCAATTGTAAACTGTTGCTGGAGCTCTTCCTGCAAATTTGCCGTCTGATTTTTAAGTTCGTTCAGATACTGGTCAGAGCGGGCCTGAGCCTGTTCGCTGAGATGTTCAAAAGCGGTATTTTCCAGACTTTCAGCCCTCTGAGCTGCCTGGTCATAAACTGCCTGAATATTCTGTTTGATAGTAGAGAGGGCGGTTTCGGCTGCGTTTTGTGATGATTTTATATCTTCCGAAAGATTGTTTGCGTAAGATTCGTACTGCTCCAAAAGTTTTGTGCCGATTGCCTTGAGCTGTTCTGCATTGTGATTTGAAAATTCCTTTGTAACTTCCGGGATTTTTCTTTCAATCTGGTCAACAATGGACTGCTGTTTATCCAATTTTTTTGTGATGTTATCAACAATCCCGCTTTCCTTGTGGATTCTCTGGAGATTTTCTTCCACCTGGTCTGTCATCTGGTTCAAATCGTCCAGAACTTTTGCGTAAGAATCAATCTGAGCCTTGATTTTTTGAACATTTGCAATATCCTGGCTGAAATTTTTCATTTTTTCGCCAAAATCTTCATTTTGCTGTTTTAATAATTTGATGGCGGCACTTGCCTGGGTCTGCTGGGCGTTAAAATCAGAAATTAAAAGATTGAATTTCCCCTGAATTTCTTTAAAAAGATTTAGTAAATCTTCCTGACGCTTATCTGCATATTTTTTTACTTTTTCCATAGAATTGTTGTCTTTTTGAAGTCCATGGAAATAGATTGAAATTCCCAGTGAAATAACAACAGAAACGAGAATTGCAATTGCGATTATCATATTTTAAATCCCCACCCAGTTTTTTTACTTATTATCGTTTTATCGTTTATTCCGATTTTTCTTCGGATTTAGTGTGCGTTTTTAGAGGCTCCCTTTTATATTGTCAAAAAAGACCTTGTCCAGCTGCTCGTAGTGCCAGAAAGTCACATCTGCCAGCCTGGATTTTTTGCCCAGCCAGCCGGAATGCGGCAATATGAGCCATGCAGCCTTCATACCAACATTTTTTGCACCGGCAATGTCGTATTTGTGATTGTTTCCCACGTAGAGGATTTGCTCCGGCGGGAGAGAAAGTTTTTCTGCCAGTTTTAAAAATGGAGTTGGCGAGGGTTTTAAAGCCCCTGCATCCTCAGATCCCAACAAAACATCACAAAGATTACGAATTCCCCAAATGTCACCTTTTTGTTCTGGCGGAAAATCTGATAAAAGAGCTATTTTATAGCCATTTTTTTTGAGTTTTTGGATAAATTCTACAGCCCCTTTACAAGGTTTTATGGTTTTAAATTTTCTTTCCAATCCCTTGTAAACAACTTCGTCCAGGCGTTTTTCTGCTTCTTCCGGCGAACATTTCAGTTTTTTTGCCATATGACTTGCCTGAACCTGCATAAATTTGTCTGTAGGTTCTGATTTGTGCATAATATTTCGGACTAAGCCGTATTTTAGAAAAAATATACTATGAGTAATGAAGTAGACAGGCATACGGATATTGAATTTCCAGGTTCTGTAGAGAGTTCCATCAATATCAAAAGCGACCGCTTTTATGTTAGAAAAGTCCAAAGTATTCACTCTACTATTATATACTAATTATGCGAAAGCGTCATTAGTTTGTAGATATCTCTAAAAAATCACCTTCGATACTTTTTCAGAGATTTTGAAATCCTTTCACAAATTCTGGCCGGTTTCTTTTGCGTAATCTATGAGCCAGTGTTTTATGCAGGATTGCCAATCATTAGAATAACAATTTTCCAGCAGGGCCCTTTCGTACAGGTAGTGAAAATGTCTGGAAATTTCTTTTTTATCTTTATCTTTAATTTCGGGACAGTTTACAAAAAGTTCATCAATAAAATCTACTGCATCCTGGGGCGAAAAAAATGATTTGTTCATGGTGGAAGTCATCATATACATAGCCAATGGAACGCAGTTTACGCTGTGCTGCTTGATAAAAAGTACGCTTTCCACAATTTTGATGGAATGTTCTCTTAATTCTTTTAATCTGAAACTAACTTCATCTTCTGAAAATATCCCGATTTTGAAAAATTGCTTGAACCAGGCATAAACTCCGGTCGCTATGCAAACGTGAATGCTTGGAACGCACAGCAGGTGGGGGTCAAAAAAGTGAATTGTCCTGAATTTCTGATTTTTAAGATATTTTGGACGGGTGGTCGTAGTAAGGCAGAAACGGTAAATTTTTGCCGCATCTTTATAAATATGATTTAAAAATTTTACATAAACGCTGATGTAATGAGCAGTTTTTTTGTAACCCAGGCGTTTTTTGAGCATATCCAAGGGCTTTACAAAATATCCGACAAAACTCATGTAATCTTTTACATATTTTGGGGTAAAAGGGATTTTTTCATCAATTTCTGTATCAACATAAATTACAGGACGATGACTAAGATGAAGTTTTTGTTTTATTTGCAAAAAGAAAAAATCTTTGAGAACTGTCCAAATCAGAGACCAGACTTGTACAGAAGTTGGATAGAGAAGGGGCAAATAAATAAAAGGCCAGACAGCAGAAAAATCTTCCATCGGCATTTTTGAGTATTTAATTTTTCTTTTATCAGCTTTTTTAATTTTATTTTTTTTCATATTTTGCAATTTTTTTTGGAGGAGATGTGGACAATTTTAACATCTCTCCGGACTTAACTCGGAATCTCATCTCAAGGGAGGCTGAAACAAGTTCAGCATGGAACGAAATCATTCCCCTCTTTTAAAATACTGAATTTTTTTTATTTTTCCAATGTTTTTTTATGGGAGCCCTATTGTAGTTTGGATT
>CAVFQN010000029.1:0-2632 GCA_963624615.1 Treponemataceae bacterium
GACGGTGGGTATGCAAGCGATGGTGGTACTAAAAAGAAGCGTCTTGTAACTTATACATTTGATTCAAATACACTATCTGCAGAAGATATTACAGCTGATAGTACTTACTTCTTAAATTCTCATGATGGCTGTTCATTCACCGACAACTACTAATAGCAAATGTTTTTTACCAAAAAAGGTGGCCTGCCAAAAATTTCGGTTTGTATTCCGGTTTACCATACAGAGGAATTTTTGCAGGCTTGCCTGGATTCTGTAGCAAATCAAACTTTTTCTGATTATGAAATTATCCTTGTAGATGATTATAGTAATAATCCTGCAACAAAAAAAATAATCCATGATTTTAAGAAGAAAAGCAGAAAAATCCCACTTGAATTTATCCAGCACCAGGAAAATAAGGGGCTGGTAGAAGCTCGTCGCACTGCCGTCTATGCGGCTCGCGGGGAGTTTATCACTATTTTGGATAGTGATGATTTACTGCCTCCTGACGCTTTAGAAAATCTCTGGCAAAAACAGGTTGAAAGTGGGGCGGACATTGTTCACGGTAAAGCGGATGTCTTTTTTTGGGGTGAAAATTCTTGCCAGGCTGACCAAACTGATAAAATTAACCAGTTTGACCAGGAAAGGCAGAAAAATCAAAGACTGGCGGATGCAATCTTTAAAAAAGTAAATGCAGTTTACCAGGGCCAGCTTTTTGCCAGCCAGGACGAAAATCAAATTTTGGACGGTTTTCTTTTCCCGGATAGTCCTTATCACCATATGGGCTATTTGTGGGGTAAATTAATCAGGCGGGAAACTTATCTGGAAGCCCTTTCTCATATCCCGCCAATCTGGTGTACCCGCAACGAAGAACTTTTGCAGTATATTTACATTGCAAAGGCGGCCAAAAAATATGTTGGTTTTGACGCCAAAGTTTATAAATACGCGATTGACAGTGGAATAACTTCTCATGCCCAGATCAAGGATTTGGCTCAGTGGGAAAAAGTCTGTTCCGTTTCCGGCGTTTTTGTTACGCTTTTTACCCAGTACCAGGAAGATCCTTCGCTTTTTAACCAGGCTCAGTATAAATCGCTGCTTTTGAAGTGCCGTTTTCATCTGGAAAATAATTTTTCGCAGTTGAAGGCAGTTGTCCTGCCACAATTGCAGGCGGAAGCTTTTGACATTTTGTGTGACTACTGGGGGCAAGACCTGGTCAGCAAGGTGATTGGGGAAAATCCTTTCAGGTGAAGAAACTCTTGCGTGAGCGCTGGGAAGGGCGCCGGAGGCGTTCCGTAGCGAGTGAAACGAGCGGAGGAATGAGCGTTAGCGAACCCTGGACATAGCGACCCGGAGCAACTGCCGTCAGGCAGGTGCGGAGGGGCACGCCCTAAAAATTACTGTTTATAGGGCAATGTGGTGGCAGTCCGCCGATTTATTTTACCCATTTGTTCTGTGATAGGCAGTTTTTGCGGCGTACATCAGTTTATCGGCTTTGGTGACAAGTTCGTCGATTGTTGAAGAGTCTGCCGAAGATGCGTGCCCGTAGGAAATAGAAAGTTTTGGGATCAGCTGGCCTTTCCAATTGTGGGTGAGAGTTTGGAAGGTTGAAAGAATTTGGTCTCTGTCTGGGGCATTTTTTTCAGAAAATTCAAATGGAAGGATGGCGATAAATTCGTCTCCACCGGTTCGAAAGCATTTTCCGTATGTGGAAAATGCTTGGGAAATGCAGTCGGCAGCCCCCTTGATAACTTCGTCGCCGGCTTTGTGGCCGTAAAGGTCGTTAATATTTTTAAGTCCGTTTATGTCAAAGGCAAAAATTGTTACTGGGGATTTTTTGTAGCGGAATTCTTCCAAAGTTTCTTCGTAACTGCGACGGTTTCCCAAGTTGGTTATTTGGTCTGTAACCAGCAGAATTCTATTGAGGCGTTCACTATTGAATTTTCCGGTTCTGATTGCCATGTAGTAAGTGCCGGCAATAATGCTTGCAAATCCGAATGAAAGAACGTTTATAAGGTTTGTCTGAAAAACAGCAGGGGATTGGACTTTGTGGGCCCAATAAATATAAATGGTGTTAAAAATCGAAACGGTTAGAAAAAGTCCTATTGGTCTGACGTAAAACATGATTGGCAGGGCCATCAAAATGCCCAGGTAAACGGTTGTTCTTTCGGTGGGATTTTTGATTAGAGCCAAGTAAAGTCCCAAAGCCAAAATACTGAATTCCAGCATATAAGCATAAATATTGATTAAAATTGTGCCTTTCTGGGCAAAAGCTAGGGTTGCCGTGAAAATAAAAATCAAGGCAACTAAATAGTAAATGTAGAGACTTACGTTTTTGGAAATTTTTGTCTGGGTAAGAAGTCCTACGATGATTAAAAAAGAAAAAGTCACAATTTCGACTATGGAAAATGCAATTATATTTTTTCTGTTTCCCTCATTAATATCATCTCTGATTAAATTGAATGATTTTTTGTCTAAGCCTGAATACAAAATCAGATTTATGATTTTTTCCAACATAAATACTTCCATAAAAAGTCAAGAATAAAATTTCAGTTTTAGGATTGACTTTTTTAACTTCCTATGAATAACAGATTAATTATATCATGAAAGCCTTTTTTTGTGGGGAGAATTGTAAAATTTGTGTGATTTTTTTTGATTT
>CAVFQN010000030.1:0-7552 GCA_963624615.1 Treponemataceae bacterium
GTGTAAGGTGATTTTTAAAGAAAAAAAAATCAGCGGCCACCAAGCGTGGAGCCCCTGCGTAGCAGTCGACCGCAGGCGGAGAAGTGGGGGGTGGTTGGCGATAAATCAAGTGCTAGGGGGCGGGCTTGCCCGCCCCCGCAGGAGAACTAAGTCGAGTTCAACGGATATAGAGCCTTTTGCCGAGGACGATGAGCGTTAGCGAAGGGCGGAAAGCTTGTCTTAAGGAAAATTTTGCTAAAAAATTCAAGAAATTTATGCGAGAACTTTTGCAAATGCTTTACAAATCAATATTAATGTTGTCAAATTTGCCCCCCTATGGTATAATCAGTCAAATTTACTGTAAATTTCTTTAGAAATTCGTTCACGGGAGGGGACAGATGAACGAATGGCTTAAAAAGGTTTTGGACAAGATAAAAGAGCTCTGGTCCAAGTGGAAACCTATACAAAAAGTCATATTATTTGGCATTATAATAGTAATAATCGTTGCAATTATCGCAACCGCAAGGCTTTCTTCAAAACCTGCTGCGGTGCGTCTTTTTAATGCCCCTGTTACTGACACAACATCTCTTACAAAAATCATGGATAGGCTTTCTCAGGAAAATGTTGAGGCTAATAGTGATGACAGCGGTTATATTACCGTAGCTGATGATGGAACGGCCCGACGAATGAGGGAAATTCTTATCAGTGAAAATCTTGTGCCTTCCAGCATTGACCCTTGGGCTGGATTTTATGATAGAAGCTGGTCTACGACTGATGCGGATCAGAATGTAAAACTCAAAAACACAATTCAAAAGCAGTTGAAGCAGCATATTGAAGCGATTTCTGATGTTCAGATGGCTGATGTAAATATCGTTTTGCCGGAAAATCAGCTTTTTGCGGCTGACCAAAATCCTGTTACTGCTTCTGTAATTTTAAAAGTCACCCCTTCCAGTTCTTTGCTGCAGGATAGAAACCGAATTTTGGGTATTCAAAGATTGATTCTTTCGGCAGTGGAAGGTTTAAGAGAAGAAAATCTTATCATTACTGACAGTGAAGGCAATCAGATAAATGATTTTGAGGGCATGGTTGAAAGTGACAGGGTTGATATAATCGCAAAACAGCAGAAATTAATCCGCAAGCAGGAAGTTGAACTTCGTGCCAGAATTTTGAAGGCTTTGCAGTTGACTTTTGGCGAAGACCGTTGCCGTGATATGGTTGTTGCGGTCGAAATGGATATGTCGCAGAGGCAGAGTGAGGCTACTGAATATTCTCCAATTCAAATAAAGGCTGATAATCCTGATACTCCTTATGATGATTCTGAATACCGGGATACTTTGCCGATTTCTCAGCAGACGGTTACAAAAGAATGGCAGGGAACTGGTTATAATCCGGAAGGTCCGGCTGGAACTGAAGGTCAAACTCCTCCTGTTTATTCTGATATGTCGAATGTGATTGGAAAATCGACGGAAACTGGCGTTACTCAAAATAATGTAATCAATACAAAGCAGATTTCTGAAGTTTCTTCCCCAAAAATTGACAGAATTTCTGTTTCTGTGAACCTTGATGGTAAATGGCGTCAGATAAAAGATGATAATGGAAATGTTATTATTGAAGATGGTGCTATAAAACGTCAATATACTCCTGTTTCCGACCGCGAAATGGCTGATGCTGAAAAGTCGATTCAGGGGGCTATTGGATATAATCGTGATCGTGGGGATTTAGTTGTAGTTACGAATATCGCCTACGACCGCGACGAAGAATTTGCGGCTGAAGATGCTGCTTATTTTGCCAAAATTCAGAGAAGACGAACACTTTTGTTAGTTCTGATTGCTGTAATTGTTGTTCTTATTAGCTTTATTCTGTTTCGTATTATCAGTCGTGAAATTGAACGTCGTCGTCGTGAAAAAGAAGCCAGGCTTTTGGCTCAGCAGCAGGCTGAACGTGAGCGCCAGCTTTGGGAAGCAAAAGACGATGGTATGGAAGTTACTATGTCGGTCGAAGAGACAAGGCGAATGGAACTTCAGGAAAATGCAATTTCTATGGCAAAGGAACATCCGGAAGATGTTGCAATGCTTATAAGAACTTGGTTGATGGAGGAGTAGTATGGCAGATGAAGAAACAACCACCGTGGCTTCAAATCCTAAGCCGGTTCCAAAGCCTGGTCAGTTAAAGCCGGCTGGTACTGCAAAAAGTAAAGGTTCTAAAGATTATAAAAGTTTAACAGGTCGACAGAAGGCCGCTATCTTCCTTATTTCTCTGGGGCCGGATGTTTCTTCCGAAATTATGAAACATCTGCGTGAAGATGAAGTTGAAACTTTAACTTTTGAAATTGCCCGCCAAGAAAAGGTAAATCCTGAATTTAAAGATGCGGTTTTGGAAGAATTCCAGGAGTTGATGAATGCCCAGAACTTTATCACTACTGGTGGTATTGATTATGCCCGCGAACTTTTGGAAAAATCTCTTGGTTCTCAAAAGGCAATTGATATTATCAACCGGCTTACTTCAAGTTTGCAGGTTCGCCCGTTCGACTTTATCCGTCGTACAGACCCAGCTCATTTGTTGAACTTTATCCAGCAGGAATATCCTCAGACAATTGCTTTGATTTTGGCTTATCTTGAGCCTGGAAAAGCGGCTGTTATTTTGCAAAATTTGCCGGAAGATATGCAGGCCGAAGTTTCAAAACGTCTTGCAACTATGGACCGTACATCTCCTGATGTTTTGCGTGAAGTTGAAAGGGTTTTGGAGAAAAAACTTTCTACTCTGTCTTCTGAAGACTACACTGCTGCCGGTGGTGTTGAAGCAATTGTTGAAATCTTGAACCTTGTTGATCGTGCTTCTGAAAAAACAATTATCGAGTCTTTGGAAGAAGACGATCCGGATTTGGCAGAGGAAATCAAAAAGCGAATGTTCGTATTCGAAGATATTGTTATGCTGGACGACCGTGCTATTCAGAAAGTTTTGCGTGATGTTGATCAGCAGGAATTGGCAAAAGCCCTCAAGTCTGTTGATACAGAAGTTCAGGACAAAATCTTCCGAAATATGTCAAAACGTGCGGCTTCTATGCTCAAGGAAGATATGGAATTCATGGGACCTGTACGCTTGAAAGACGTTGAGGAGTCTCAGCAGAAGATTGTTTCTATCATCAGACGTCTTGAAGATAATGGTGATATTGTAATTGCTCGTTCTGGTGAGGATGAGTTGGTTTCATAGGAAAATTGTAGGATTTTAAAATGGCAAAAACTGTATTCCGCCCAGGTGAGGCAAAGCAAGTTGAAGATAAAGTAATGTTACCTCTTGTAAAAGATTATGCTCCTGTTGAAGAAATAATCGAAGAAGAACCTGAGGAATATACTGGTCCTACAGCCGATGATTTGCGTCGCGAAGCCGAAGAATTTAAAAAGAACTGGGAAGTTGAAAAGCAAAAAATGTTTTCGGATTCTCAGAAACAGGCTGATGAAATTGTAAAAAAGGCGGAAAATGCGGCTTTTGCGGAAGTAAAACGCCAGACTGATGCTGCAGCGGTTATCAAAGCGGATGCAGAAAATGAAGCGAATTCGATTATAGAAAAAGCTAAAGCCCAGGCTGCCCAGATTATTGCGGACGCCCAGGCTCAAAGTGGAAAAACTGAGTCAGAAGCATATCAAAAAGGTTTTGACCAGGGCCACGAGGAAGGCTATCAAAAAGGGGAAGCAGAAGTTTCCCGCCTGGTCGAACGAATGCACAAAATTCTGGAAGCTGTTATGCAGCGTCGTGAAGAAATCCTCCAGGAAACAGAAAGTCAGATTGTTGAACTTGTAATTTTGATGACCCGAAAAGTAATCAAAATTCTGTCTGAAAATCAGAAAAATATCATTATGGCAAATACTTTGGCCGCCCTCAAAAAAGTTAAGACTCGTGGAACTGTCACTTTGAGAGTAAATATTGAAGATGTAAAGCTTACATCTGCCCATGCGGACGAATTTATTCAGCATGTAGAAAATGTTCAGGGAATTACTGTTCTTGAAGATTCTGCTGTAGAAAAAGGCGGCTGTATTGTTGAAACAGACTTTGGTGCTATCGACGCCCGTATTTCTAGTCAGCTTTCTGAACTCGAAAATAAGATTCTGGAAGTATCACCATTAAAAAATATTAAACGACAAGATCCTCTTACTTCTGCTGAATAAGGGAAGGGGGCGGATATGAGATCTTCTTACACTGGCGAATTTAATTTTACAAAATATCTCGAAAAAGTTGTTGATGCTGAAACAATTTTGTACACAGGGCGGGTAACGGCCGTTCGTGGACTTGAAGTTGAAAGTCAAGGTCCGCGGTCTGTCATTGGCGAAATGTGTACAATTAAGTTGCGGGACGGAAGCCTTTTGCAGGCGGAAGTTGTTGGACTTGACGAAAAAATCGTAAAACTTGCTCCTTTTGGTCCGACAAAGGGAATTGAAGTTGGCTGTGAAGTTGTTGGTTCTGGCCGTAGTCTGATGGTTCCTGTTGGAAAAAATCTTCTTGGTCGAATGATTAATGCAATTGGCCGCCCTTGTGATGATAAAGGCGAAATCGTTCCGGAAACTTATTATCCTGCAGAAAATTCTTCTCCTAGTCCTAATGAAAGAACTGATATAAAACGCCGAATTACGACTGGTGTGCGGGCTATTGATTCGCTTTTGACTGTGGGAAAGGGCCAGCGACTTGGGATTTTTGCTGGTTCCGGGGTTGGAAAATCTACCCTTTTGAGTATGATTGCCCGAAATACCGATGCTGATATAAACGTAATTGGTTTGATTGGTGAACGAGGTCGCGAAGTTTTGGACTTTGTTAACAGGGATTTGGGCGAAGAAGGAATGAAACGATCTGTAATTGTTGTTGCAACAAGTGACGAACCTTCGATTTGCCGTTTGCGGGCTGCTCAGGTTTGTACGGCCGTTGCAGAATATTTCCGCGACCAGGGAAAAGACGTTATGCTGATGATGGATTCAGTCACCCGTTTTGCCCATGCCCAGCGTGAAATTGGACTTGCAAACGGAGAACCCCCGGCCCAAAAAGGTTATCCTCCTTCTGTTTTTGATATGATTCCGAAATTGCTGGAGCGATCTGGCACAAATTCTAAAGGCTCTATTACCGCATTTTATACGGTTTTGGTTGATGGTGATGATATGAATGAGCCGATTACCGATAAAGTCCGCGGAACTTTGGACGGTCATATTGTTTTGAACCGAAAACTGGCACAAGCTTATCACTATCCTGCAATTGATGTTTTGCAGTCTATCTCCCGACTTTCAAAAAGAGTTTCAGGGGCTCAGACAAGAAAAGCCGTTGGCCAGCTTAGAACCTGGATGGCAACTTATCAGGAAAATGAAACGATGATTACAGCCGGTATTTATCAAAAAGGAAATTCGCCGGAAGTGGATGCCGCGATTGACAAGCACATGGCTATTGAAGAATTTTTAAAGCAGGAAGAATACGAACCTTGTCCGATGAAGGATACTTTGGATAAACTTGGACTTTTGACAGGAATTCAGATTCCTGAAGAAGAATATGTTGAGAATCCAGCCCAGGCTATTTCTACGACTGCCCAATAAAAGATGAAAAAATTCTCTTTTGAACTGCAAAAAGTTTTAGAATTTCGCAATTTTGAAAAAATTCAGGCAGAAGGGGAACTGGCTAAAGCCCTTGCCGTAGAAAGCGAAATCAACGAAAACCTAAAAAAAATCGCCCAACAATATGCTGCCGCAAAATCTTCGATGAAAGGTTCCAGAAATTTTGATGATGTGATGAGCCTGGGCCGCTTTAATAACCTGCTGGAATATCAAAAAGAAGAATTGCTGAAACAACTCGCCCAGGCAAAAATTGTGACAGAAGAAAAACGCCAGATTTTGCGGGAATGTATGAAAAAAACTACCGCCCTGGAAAAACTAAAGGAAAAAGAACTGACCGACTGGAAAGCTGCGGCAGATTACGAAGAAGCGGAAGCAATGGACGAGATGAAGAATAAGATGAAGGGGTAGAGAGGAGGGAGAAAAAAAACTTGAACCTTGAACCTCGATAACGAGGAATAGCCATAGGAATTTCACTTACCGAACAATGAAGTAACTGTGCAGTTTCTTTATCATCAAGAAACTGTTTACTTTCTAATATCCTTTTAAAAAGTTGCTCTACATTACCCAGACTTTCTCTAAGAACTGCAAATTCTCTGTCAAAGGCAATTTGTAAATCCTCTTTATCAGGATACATTGCACCTAAGTCCATATAACCTCCTAAAATAAGAATAAATTAAAATGTCTGTGATTGCTTTTAATCTGTTAACTTCGTTAAATAAAAAAGCACCAGCGTTCTACTGGTGCTTTCGTTTAATTTTTAGTAACTGTAATCAGATTTTGTTCCATTTGCTAGGGTTTGAAAGGTTCTTACTTGCTTTTCTTGCCGAACTAACACTTTTTGCAGTTAATCCTATAGCCATTGTAGAGTAAGTAGTGCGTTCTATTTTATGTTTTACATAAGTAGGATCATATTTAGAAACGTGATGTTTTTTACCAAGTTTTACACAGTAATGTTCGTGAGCCGCTTTTATAAGAATTGCAATAATTGCAATTGCAGGAGAGAGGACGAATAAAACTAAAGGTAAATCACCTAAATCGAAAAAGAAACCTGCAATAAAAAGTCCCACCATAATTAAAATAAACCATAACCAAAGATATTTACCTGTTTTACAGTCTTTTTCATACTGTCCAGACCTTACATATTCTTCACCTTCTTCTGCCCAAATACACTCTTGAATGTGTTTATTAAGTTTTTCAGCCTCTTCCCTTGAAAGCAAGTAGCCATTATTAAATAAACCTTTCTTTGTTTCAAAATCCCATTTATCAGTATCTTCCATTTGAAGAATTTGATTGAGATATTCTTTTCTAGAAGCGTTAGAAGTTTCTTTAATAGCCCTTTTTATTTGGTTGTTAAGATTTTCTCTTTGCTCTAATTTTTTTCTGTCTTCTTCTTCTTTTCTGAATTTATCCAAATCAGTCATCATACTTTCTGGTATCATATAACCTCCTTAGCAAAATACACTTACAGGAAATAAATCCTTATCAGATTTTCCAAATACAAAATGCTCCATAAAAATCATTTTATGTTTTTTAGCATCTTTCATAATTTCTTTAGTTGTTTCGATGTCAATTTTAGATGGAATGTTAGAACCTGTAGGGTGATTATGCACAAGAATAAATCCCTTGCATTTATTTTCTTTCAAAATTCTGAACATTTCGTTTTCATCAAATTGACCTTTAGTTTTTTCAGAAAACTTTACAATATTTCGTGCAACCTTGTATTTGCAATCTCCTGAAAAGCCAAATAAATACATAATCTCTTCTGTCATAGATGACATATCATCAAGCCATTGTTTTACGTCATACTTGTTTGTAATCTCATCACAACCAAGTTTTATATCAGACAATTTCATTTACCCCCCCCCTATCTTATAGATTGCAGTTTTTTATCTCTACTAATGAATAAGGATTCCCCAACTTGTTCAGGAGTGCAAACTTGTAATTTACAAGTTTTTCGCGCTCCTCTCTCCAGGCTACACTACTCATTA
>CAVFQN010000031.1:0-8779 GCA_963624615.1 Treponemataceae bacterium
GTATTCAATAGCTTCGATTAGAACTGGAGTTTTATAATGACTATTTTCTCCGCCATAATCGTAACTTACAATCCTAATCTTTCTCAGTTAAAAAAATGCATTTTTTCTCTTTTTCCGCAGGTTGAAAAAATTATAATTGTAAAAAACAGCTCAGAAGCTCTTGATTTTTCAGAAGACAAGATTATTCAGATTCAGCTTGAAAAAAACTTCGGTATTGCGTACGCGCAGAACCGCGGAATTGAAAAAGCGTTTGAGCTTGGTTCAGAATGGATTTTGCTTTCTGACCAGGACACTGTTTTTCCGGAAAATTATGTTTGTGACTTTGTAAAAAAAATCGAAATTTTTGGCAAAAATAAAATCTATGCACCGACCTTTTTTAATGAAGTAAAAAATCAAAAAGAACCTGTTTCCATTTCATTTTCTAATGCTGTTATTCCAGAAGGAACAGAACCTATTAATGTTTTTCATGCAATCGCATCAGGAATGATTTTTCATAAGAGTGTGTATGAAAGAATTGGCGGAATGGACGAAATACTTTTTATTGATTATGTTGATTTTGAGTTTTGTTGGCGTGCAAAAAGAGTGGGTATTCAAACTTTGTGTTTTCCTGATATTGAAATTCAGCATAATCTTGGAGATTCATTTAAAACAATTTTTGGAAAGAAAATTACGATCCGTTCAAATTTCAGATATTTTTATATGATGAGAAATGGTTTTTATCTTTCTAAAAATTGTGAATATCTTACAAAAGCAGAAAAAAAACAGTTAAAAAAACGAACTTTTATTTTTGCAGTCGGAATAATTTTGATCTCTTCAAAAAAATTGGAAGCGTTAAAACTTGCAAAAAATGCGGTTAGAGAATCAAAAAAAATAAGAGGTCTTAAAAAATGAATATTTTAGTTCATAATAAAAAATCTTGTAGTGAGGCTGCATAATGAAAGATTCTGTTTCTAAAAAAGTCAGTGTCGCAATAATCGGTACAGTTGGAGTTCCTGCCTGTTACGGTGGATTTGAAAGTCTTGTGGATAATCTTTTGGATTTTACTCCGCAGAATGTTGAATATACGGTTTTTTGTTCGGGTAAAAAGTATAAAAATCGTTTTGAAACATACAAGGGTGCAAATCTGATTTATCTTGATATGGACGCAAATGGAAAAGATTCAATTTTGTATGATTTTAAATCAATGAAGATTGCAGTTTCTTTAAAAACGGACATTATGCTTATTCTTGGTGTTTCAGGTTGTATGTTTCTTCCATATATAAGGCGGATTTTTAAGGGAAAAATCATTACAAACATTGACGGCCTTGAATGGCGACGCGATAAATGGAAGTGGTATGCAAAAAGGCTTTTAAAGTTCAGCGAAAAAATGGCTGTAAAATATTCTGATATAGTAATTGGTGACAACAAGGGAATTACTGACTATGTAAAATCTGAATATTCAAAAATCGTAAAAAACAAAAGAGTTGAACTGATTGCTTACGGCGGCGACCAGGTTTCGCATATCAAGGACGATTCGCTTTATGAAAAATATCCTTTTTGCCGTAATCCTTATGCAGTTACGGTTTGCCGCATTGAACCTGAAAATAACATTCATCTGATTTTGGATGCCTTTTCTAAAATAAAGGAAAAACGCCTTGTTTTAGTTGGCAATTGGGAAAAGTCTGAATATGGCCGCATCTTAAAAGAAAAATATTTTTCGTGTGAAAATTTGCTTCTTTTGGATCCGGTTTACGAAAGCCATGAAATTAACTGGATTCGCTCAAATGCCGCTCTTTATGTTCATGGTCACAGTGCCGGCGGAACAAATCCTTCGTTAGTAGAAGCGATGAATTTGGGGCTTCCTATTTTAGCTTTTGACTGCGTTTATAATCGTGCCACAACGCAGGAAAAATGCCTTTACTGGAAAACGGTAGAAGATTTACAAAATCTTTTACAAAAAGACGATTCAACTTTTGCAGAAATTGGAAAAGTGATGTCAGAAGAAGGAAAAAGCCTTTATAGTTGGAAACGTATTGCCGGGCAGTATGGGGATTTGTATTAAGGGAACCTCTAAAAATTGCAATTTTTTAGGTTCCCTTAAACGCTAAATCTGTTTTTTTCCGCTCTCTGTGATTTTGATTTTTCCGCTGTTTGTTACAACTGCAAAACCTTTTATAATACAGCCTTCCAGCGCATTTTCTGCCTGTTGTGCTATTACAGAACTTTTGCAGAGTTCTTCTATTAAATCCTCTTTTTCAATCGGTACTGTGGAATTTAGAATTTTTAAGATTTCTGTTTCGGTTTTAGTTGCGGTGAACACATTTTTATATTATGAAAAACATTGATTGCGGTCAAGGAAATCTTTTTGTATTTTCCTATAACAGGCAGTTAAACCTTCTGCCCTGTCATTCTTTCTTTCCGCTTTCCATCACCCCGATAAATGCTGTCACACTTTTTTCTGGAGCCATAATCAGAGTGTCCATGAGACTTAATCCTATTCTGGCACAAGGCAGCAACCTGAAAAATTCTTTTTGAAGATTCAAGGAAACATCACCAAAACCTGGGCTGTATCTAGGTTTCGTTTTTCCATCAGACTTGGAAACATTTTCTTTTATTAAATCATTTATGAAATCGACGAATTTTTCTATGTACATTGCACCACTTGCCTGCAAAACGGCTGCATAGGTCGGGTCATTTGCATTTGCCCGGCGGATTAAGGCGTCCACCTGGGGACCAATTGTTGCCGCCATTAAATAAACTTTGTTACAATTTTTTAAATTGCGAGATAAATCAACAGAGTTGAATGCAATATCAGCAAATTTAATTTCTGCTATTCCTGAGTCAAAAGTTAGGCTTAAATCAAAACATTCAAAAATGCCTTGTGGGTTTATCACTGACAAAAGGTGATTACAGGCCTTGTAAATTAAACCTTGTATCTGGCTATCGGGAGAAATTCCCCTACGATAGCCCAAATATCTGGCGACTTCAGAAAAATCCGAGGTTTGAGGAGTCAAAATATTTTTGTCGGGCGTTACGAAATTTGGCATAGTTTTATCGCACCGCCCTTCTTCTACTGCACTGAATACAACAAATCCTCATAACTCGGGAATGGTTTGAATTCTTCACCGAGCAATGGCTCAATTTCATCGGCTACGGCACGAACTTCTGCCATTTTTGGAAGCATTTCTTTTGCATAAGCCTTTGATTTTTCCATCAAATCAGAAATCTTCTTTGTCTTTTCGTGAAGTCCAAGAAGTTCTTTTGATTTTTCATCAAGTGAATTAATCATTTCGCTCAAATCTTTAATCAAAGTAAGTCCAGCTTTACAAGAAAGATTTACGTGTGCCATTTTTGTTTCTGTTTCGGCAAGCATATTCATGTACTTGAAAGCGGCCGGAATAATATCCTTGTGAATCATTTCCAGCATTGTATTTACCTCGATGTTCAAAATCTGGCAATATTTTTCAAGCTTAATTTCGTAATGGCTCTGCATTTCTGCTTCTGTGTAAACGCCCATTTCGGTGTAAAGATTGACATTTTTCTTGTCCAGATAATGTTCCATTGCGTCTGGCGTTGTTTTGTAGTTTTTTAAGCCACGTTTTTCTGCTTCTTTAACCCAAGACTCATCATAACCGTTGCCGTTGAAAACAACATTCCAGTGCTTTGTGATTTCACGTTTAATAAGATTCTGCAAATCTGTTTCAAAATCTGAAGATTTTTCCAGTTCATCAGCAAATTCTTTGAGAGTGTAGGCAAGAATTGCGTTCAGAGTTGTGTTTGGTCCCGAAATTGAAAGCGAAGAACCTACAGAACGGAATTCAAAACGATTTCCTGTAAATGCAAAAGGGGAAGTTCGGTTGCGATCTGTAGAATCCTTAGGAATTGTCGGCAGAACATCAACACCTATCATTAATTTGTCTTTTCGTTTGCTGTCATAAGATTTACCATCTTTGATTGATTCGAGAATTGCACCCAGTTCATCTCCAGCATAAATTGAAATAATTGCAGGAGGTGCTTCGTTAGCTCCAAGACGGTGGTCGTTTCCAGCAGAAGCAACTGTACAGCGGAGCAAATCCTGGTTCTCGTCAACAGATTTGATTACAGCGGTCAAGAACAAAAGGAACTGAGCATTGTCTTTTGGCGATTTTCCTGGTGAAAAAAGATTTTCGCCGGTGTCTGTAGCAATTGACCAGTTGTTGTGTTTTCCTGAACCATTCACACCTTCAAAAGGTTTTTCGTGCAAAAGGCAGATTAAACCGTGGCGTCTTGCAACTTTTTTCATAATTTCCATGGTCAACTGGTTCTGGTCGGCTGCAAGGTTTGATGTAGTGAAGATTGGGGCCATTTCGTGCTGGGCAGGAGCAACTTCATTGTGTTCGGTTTTTGCGTAAATACCAAGCTTCCAAAGTTCCTTGTTCAAATCTTCCATGTATTCAATTACACGAGGTTTAATTGCTCCAAAATACTGATCATCCATTTCCTGGCCTTTTACCGGGCGTGAACCAAAAAGTGTACGTCCGCACATTTTTAAGTCCTTTCTTTTTTGATAAAGTTTTTCATCTACCAAAAAATATTCCTGTTCTGGTCCCATTGTTGTTGTGACGTGTTTTGCATCGTTACCAAAAAGTTTTAAGATACGCAGAGCCTGTTTGTTTAAAGACTCCATAGAACGGAGGAGAGGAGTCTTTTTATCCAAAGCTTCGCCAGTGTAAGCACAGAATGCAGTTGGAATACAAAGCGTGTGATCTTTTATAAAAGGATAAGATGTCGGATCCCAAACTGTGTAACCGCGGGCTTCGAAAGTTGAACGTTTTCCGCCACTTGGGAATGAAGATGCATCAGGTTCACCTTGAATCAGTTCTTTTCCGCTAAAGCTCATAAGAATTTTGCCTTCTTCGGCTGGCGAAATGAATGAATCGTGTTTTTCTGCTGTAATTCCTGTCAGTGGCTGGAACCAGTGAGAATAGTGAGTAGCACCTTTTGAGATGGCCCAGGTTTTCATTGCTTCTGCAACCTGGTTTGCTACGTCAAGATCAAGGGGAGTGCCTTCGTCCATCGTGTGTTTTAGCGATTTGTAGGTTTCGGCAGGCAAGGTTTCTTTCATAACAGTCTGATTAAAAACCAGGCTTCCAAAGATTTCTGATACATTTGTGTTTGTCATAAAACGCCTCCAACTTTCGTTTTTTTTGACATTTTAGTGATTTGAAAAATTGCGGTCAAGAAAATGAAAGATTTCAATCTACTTCAACATTTTCTTCAATCTCGCTAAAATCTTTTTCCATTATGAGTGATTTAGAATTAAATGATAGCCAGGATTTTACGCAAGGAAGTATTTTCAAAAAACTTGTGAAATTTATGTTTCCGACCCTGGGAGCCCTGATTTTACAGGCCATGTATGGGGCAGTCGACCTGCTGGTAGTTGGACAATTTGGAACTACTGCCGGAATTAGCGGGGTTTCTACCGGTGCAAACATTTTGAATATGTTCACTTTTATTCTGGTTTCCATTGCTGTCGGGGTTACGGTTTTGATGGGCCAGTATCTGGGAGCTAAAGAAAACGAAAAAATCGGGAAACTGCTGGGCAACGCAATTGCTTTTTTTGCCCTGGTTGCGGTGATTTTCACAGTTCTTATGATTGTTCTTGCTCGCCCGATTGCCCGGCTCTTGCAGGCACCTGAAGAAGCCCTGGATTTGACGGTTCAGTACATCAGAATTTGTGGCGGCGGATTCATTTTCATCGTTGCCTACAACTTAATCAGCTGTATTTTTCGAGGAATTGGCGACTCTCGCTCCCCTCTGATTTTCGTTGCCATTGCTTGCGTGGTAAACATTTTTGGAGACCTGCTTTTGGTTGCGGTTTTTCATATGAATGTTGCCGGGGCAGCCATTGCCACGATTGCGGCCCAGGCGGTCAGCGTAATTCTTTCGCTGATAATCATTAAAAAGAAAAAATTGCCATTCAGATTTAGCCTGAAAGATATAAAATTCGGGCTAGAAATTGCAAAATTCGTAAAAATCGGGGCTCCCCTTGCCCTGCAGGAATTTTTGACAAGTCTTAGTTTTTTGGCCTTGAATGCTTTTATCAACCGGCTGGGGCTGGACGCTTCGTCGGGCTATGGGGTCGCCCAGAAAATCCAGCAATTTGTCATGCTTATACCGTCTTCGCTTATGCAGAGTATGGGGCCTTTTGTTGCCCAGAACGTTGGCGCCAAAAAGGAAAAACGTGCCCGGTCTGCCATGCTTTGCGGAATGGGAATTGGCTGTACGGTGGGGCTTTTTGTCGGCCTTTTTATTTTTTTCAAGGGAGATTTACTTTCGTGCCTTTTTACCAACGACGCCGCTGTAATAAAACGCTCTTTTGAGTTTATGCGGGGATTTGCTCCCGAGGCTGTCGTCACCAGTATCCTTTTTAGTTATATGGGATATTTCAACGGACATTCCAAATCCTTTTTTGTTATGGCCCAGGGATTGGCTCAATCCTTCCTGGTCCGCCTGCCTATGTCTTACATCATGAGTATTCAGCCGGGCGCCAGTCTGACCGCCATTGGAGCGGCTGCCCCGACAGCTACGGTTTTCGGGATTATTCTGTGTCTGATTTATTACAAAAAAATGGGAAAGACTTTGGAAAGAAAGTAAAAAAAGTAAAGGGAATTTTTATCAGGGGGAGTTTTGTCCCCCAGTCGCCTTCCGCAGCTCGCTAACGCTCGGCCTCCTCGGCTTCGCCTGCGGTGGCTAAACTGCTACACGCTCCACCCGCCGTACCTGGCTGGGCTGGAAAAATTCTTCCCCTTTAATAGCTTACCAAAATAGTATTCGGGTTGTTTTTTACTTCCACTTTTTTGTACAAATATTTTAGCGGGTGAACATCAAAAGCGTTGCAAGACCAGCCGCCAACTTCGTTCGTGTCAATCAGATTAAAGCAAACAGGGTGGTAGAGGGGAATTACCATTCCACTGTCCAAAAGGATTTCTTCGGCTTTGCCCAAAAGTTCAGACCGATTTTTTTCAGAAACGGTGGCTGCCTGATCCAGCAGGGCATCAAAACCATCATTTTTCCAGCCAGAATCGTTTAGAGTCGAACCACTACGGAAAAGTTCCAGAAAAGCCAGGGGATCGGCAAAATCACCAATCCAGGTATAAGCAAACAAATCTGCATCACTGGATTTTGAAAGGGCAATATATGAAACTGCCGGCAATTCCTGGAAAATCAAATTAATTCCCAGGGGCTGGAGGGCTGTTTTCAAGGCCGTTTTTTTATCATCATTCAAAGTATAAGCGGTAATTGCAAATGTCAGCGGAATAATTTCATCCTCAGAAATTCCGTATTTTGTACGGGCGTCTTTCATTTTTAGTTTGGCTTCCAGATTGTCTGTGTAAGAAAATCCTTCAATCTGAGGATAATCATTCAAGGGGTAAACAAATGTTGTCGCAGGAACAGAAGCATTGCCCCGCATAAGTTCCCAGGGAAACGCTTCCAGCACAGCATTTCTGAATTCCGGATAGTCCCAGGCGGATTTTGTGTGGAAAGTTTTTTTATCAGAAGTTTTAAAGAAAAAATAAGAAGTTCCAAAAAGTGCGTTGACCTGGAGGGCTTTTGAATCAAGAATTTTCGTAGTATCTACATCGGCAGTAATCCAATCCGCCTGCCCGATATTGTACAAATAGGCATTTTCATCTTTATCATCACTCTGCAAAAATGTAATCTGATCAAGTTTTACATTTTGGGCGTCCCAGTAATAAGGATTTTTTTTGAGGATATATTTTCCACTTATTTGCTCGTCCAAAAGGTAAGGTCCGCTGTAAACTGTAGGACTTCGGTGGATAATCGAAAAAGCTGAATGACACAAAACCCGCGGTAAATAATTTGCAGCTTTTGTTAAATAAATTGAAAGGGTTTGATTGTCAACCGAATAGATTCCCACATCTTCCGCCTTTCCTTGCCCCGTCCTGTATTCCCTGGCCCCGCGGATTATGTCCAGCAAAGAAGCGTAAGGGGCGTTTGGTGTGGATAAAAGTTCCAGCCAGGCGTCGCGTACAGACTGGGCGGTAATTTCTTCTCCGTTGCTGAATTTTGCGTCTGGTCGGAGGCTTATTGTCCAGCGTTTTTTGTCGCGGGAAATTTTATATGAACTTGCAATTGCATATTGGGGTTCGAGGGTGACCGGGTTGTAGGAAAAAAGACCTTCGTAAAGGCCACTAAGAATCTGGGAATCGGAGGTGTAGGAGGTGATTTGAGGGTTCAGTTCGTGGGGATTTACACTTTCGATTATTATGAAATTCTGGTTTTCTGGATTTTCTTCCGCCATCACAAAATTACAAAACAAAAATCCTGCTGCCAGGCATAAAAAAATTCTTTTTACTTGTTTAAACATTTGCATTAAGCCCAAGCTTCTTCATCTGTTCAGATTCTTCCCTAAAGCTTGCGTATTCTCCTCGTTTTTTATTAGCATTTACGATTGAATTGCGCAAGGCTGAAAGTTCAATCTGCATACCTTTTACTTTTGCCTTAGACAATTCATCAACGGAATTTTTAAAATAGGCGTCCAGGGCGTTTATGATTGTAAAATCTGACTGAATTTCCGAAATCTGTTTGTTTACAAAAACCAGAATTGCGTCTTCATTTGCCGCTTCAATTTTAGAAAATTCCACACCTTTGCTTCCAATACCTGTGTAAACCCTTTCTTTGTGGGCCAAATCTGTCAAAAACTCTGCAACGTTCAGTTTGATTATTTTTTCTATTCCGGTTTTCTGGTCTTTTACAGGAAGATTGCAGATTTTTTCTTTTTCTTTGAGATGAAAGG
>CAVFQN010000032.1:0-11576 GCA_963624615.1 Treponemataceae bacterium
GAAGTGGGGGGGCTTCAAACAGTGCTCTTGCTACATATTTGAGTACTTCAAACGAATATTTAGATGCAATTGCAAAGGAATTCAATTTAACAGAAAAATATGAAATAGAAAAATCTCCTGTTACAAATACACGAAAAGCCTTATTAAAAAAAATATCTTCAGATTACGATGAAGATAGTGGGGTTTTTACAATATCATTTACAGATATCGATCCTGTTTTTGCAAAAGATGTTGTAGATTTTGCTGTGGATTGGATGCAAAAACGTTTTGATGAATTGGGGCTTGATTCAAACAGCATTGAAAAGAAAAATCTTGAAACAAATATAGACGCAACCTACAAATCAATACTTCAATTGGGTGAAGATGCTCAAAAACTCGGTACTTCTGTAAACCGAGGTACATCATTTTTTGATGGAACAAGCGTTTCGATGGAAGTTTCTAGAATTCAAATGGAATTAAATGCCCAGCAAAAAGTTTATGAACAGTTAAAAACTCAATATGAACTTCTAAAAGTAAAAATGCAAAGTGAACAGCCTGTTTTTCAAATTCTTGAACGCCCAGAAGTTCCTGATATGAAGAGTAAGCCAAGCCGGGGAAAACTCTGTATTATTGTAACATTTGCAGCGTTTTTTATTTCAATCTTCTTGGCTTTTGCTCTAAATGCTTGGGATAATATAAAAAATGACCCAGAAGCCAGTAGGAAGTTAAATCTAAAATCTAAAAAAAATAAACGAAAATGGAATTATTAATATGGAAACTTCAAAATTTCTGATAAAAGCATTTTGTATATTTTTGCTACTTAATTTTAGTCTCTGTTTTGCACAAGAAGCTGGCGAAGCTTCTGTTGATGTATCAGATTCTATAGATTCTATAACAAAAAAATCCTCTGTTGGAAGAGAGGCTAACGCAGTACCCGATGCCCTGCTTGCGATGTCTGAAAAAAATTACCCTGTAACAGCTGGCGATATTTACACTCTGTCTTATGCAGCTGGATCAACTCTGATGACCTATTCAATACCCATTGACACTACCTATAAAATCAGAGTTGCAAATTATGGAATAATAAACGGTAAAGGCAAAACTTATCTTGAATTAAAAGAACAGGTTATTTCCGTCATTCAAAAAAATAACCCACTAAGTGCAGCTCAATTTGTTTTAACATCCCCGGCCACATTTAGAGTTACGGTAACAGGAGAGGTTAAAGAAACTGTGCAAAAAAATGCATGGGCGTTAACAAGACTTTCTACTTTTGTAAGAGCCAGTTTTACAGACTACTCTTCATCAAGAAACTTAAAAATAATTTCTGAAAATGGCGAAGAAAAAATTTACGATCTTTTTCTTGCAGAACGAAAAGGAGATTTATCTCAAGACCCATATTTAAGACCTGGGGACACGATAGTTGTAGACAGATGTAAACGAAAGGTTACAATTGCTGGAGCTGTTGAAAGACCTGGCATATACGACCTTTTGGATGGTGAAAACCTAAAAGAATTAATTGATTATTATGGCAATGGTTTACAGGCTTTAGCTGATATTTCAAGAATGGAGCTTTATCGTCCACTTACAGAGGATAATACTTCCGGTCAAAAATTGTATTTAAACGAAAAATCCTACACAGAAAATTTTGAGCTTGTATGCTACGACAGAATCATCATAAGTAGCTATCAGGATTTAAAACCTGTAGTTTTTATAGAAGGTGCTATACAAGGTAGTAGTAGTAGTAGTAGTCTAACGTCTAGTACAAAAATTACAAGGACCTTTAATAACGGTGAAGACTATGCCTTTTTTGTTAGAGCCAATAAAAACTTGTTTACATCTGTTTCAGACTTGGAAAATGCCTATATTATCCGTGGAAGTGAAAAAATTCCTATAAACCTAAAAACATTGCTTTATGATGATACTTTTTACTCAAAAATCGAAATGAAATATAACGACACTCTTCTTGTACCTTTTAAGCAATACTTTGTTTCTGTTTCTGGTGCAGTTTATGCTCCAGGTCGTTATCCTTATATTCCAGACCGAACTTGGGATTATTATATAGGCCTTGCCGGTGGTTTTATAAAGGAAAAGAATGCTGGAGATGCTATAGTAATCACTGATGTAAATGGAGAAAAACATAAAAAGTCAGAATTTATTCAACCGGAAATGACAATTGAAGCAAAAGCAAATAGTGGTCTTTATATGTTTAATCAGTATGCACCGATTATAACTTCGATTCTTTCAATTGTTTCAACGAGTATTTCTGTTTTAGCTGTAAGTGGAGTTTTAAAGTAAAAAAATCACAAATAGAAAAGGGAGCCTCTAAAAATTGCAATTTTACGAGGTAACTTTGAAAACGCGCACTTCTAAGTCTTGCTATTTCCAAGACTCAGAAATGCCCTAAATAGAAAAGGCTGTCTAAAAACTAGACAGTCTTTTTTTTATGAAAAAGTATTGAAAATGATTTTTTAGAGATGCCCTTAATTGAGCAAGACGCCTATTTCTGATATTATCAACATGTAAAAACACCTGTGATGATTCTACGGGCTTTTACGGGATTTGCATAATTTTTTACGCTATCTCAAATCTCTTCTCTGCTGTGATGAATCTACGACAAAGAAGAAAAACAGGAAGTTAAACCATGAACGTTGTAGTTATGGGTGCCCAGTGGGGCGATGAAGGTAAAGGTAAAATTGTTGATTACCTTGCTCAGGATGCAAAGTACGTTGTTCGTTTTGCCGGCGGTGCTAATGCAGGTCACACAATTGTTGTTGATGGGAAAAAATATGCCCTTCACCAGGTTCCATCTGGAATCCTTTATCCTGAAAAATCAGTTTTCCTGGGTTCTGGTATGGTTATTGACCCGGAAGCTCTTTTTAAAGAACTCCAGATGCTTAAAGACAATGGAATAAACTGGGAAGGTCGTGTATTTATTTCTGACCGTGCCCACCTCACTTTGCCAGGCTATCGTGAAATGGACAAAAAGCGTGATGCTGAGCGCAAACGCCCGATTGGAACTACAGGTCGTGGAATTGGTACAACATATTCTATGAAATCTGAACGCGACGGTATTCGTGTAGCTGATTTGGATTGGGAAGAAAAGTGGAATGACCTTGACGAAGCAGACCAGAAATTCCTGGAACAGTATAAAGATCAGTTGATTAAGATGCGGGTAAATATTGCTGCAAAAATGTACGAATACCGCAACGAAAATATTTTGTTTGAAGGTGCCCAGGGAGCTATGCTTGACATCGACTCTGGAACTTATCCTTATGTTTCTTCTGGAGCATCTGGTTCTTACGGTGCCGCTTCTGGCTCTGGAGTTGGTCCTAAATCTCTGGACAAAATTTATGGTGTTTTCAAGGCTTATGAAACTCGTGTTGGAAACGGTCCAATGCCATCAGAATTCAATGCAGAAACTGAAGGTGAACTTTGTGATTATGTCCGCAATACCGGTAACGAATTTGGGGTAACAACTGGCCGCCCTCGCCGCTGTGGTTATCTTGATCTGGTAGCCCTCCGCTACGCCTGCCACGTAAACTCTATCGACAATCTGGTTCTTACCCATCTTGATATTTATGATGATATGAACGAAATTGAAGCTTGCGTTGCCTACGAAATTGATGGAAAAATCGTAACAGACTTCCCTGCTTCTATCCCAGATTTGAACAAAGCAAAACCTGTTTTGGAAAAATTCCCTGGCTGGAAAGAAGACATTACAAAATGTACTTCTTATAAAAAACTGCCAAAGAATGCAAAAAATTATATCGCCTACATCGAAGATTTTACTGGAACAAAAGTAGGAATCGTTTCGGTAGGTGCAGATAGAAACCAGACTTTCATTCGTGAAAAGATTTGGAAGTAATTCGCTGCGATAGCTTCTATCGGAAGTAAAAGCAAAAACAAAAAGGCTGGGGTGACCATGAGCCTCCTCAGCCCAATTTTTTTGGACAGCTTGTGAAAAAGTTTTTCTATTTATTATCACTAATATCATTAACATTAATTTTTTTCACAGCCTGTTCTTCTACCCCCAAGAGCCCCCCTACATCTTCAGAACAAATTTCCACCCGTCAGGAACAAAATCATCAAACTGGCAAGGAAAAAGCTCCACAATCAGATTCATCACTAAAACCTCATGAAATGCTGAAGCAAGTTCAGCATGAAAGTCAGGAAGAAGCCTCCCAGCCTGTTATCGAAGATGATAAGCCCCACGACCAAATCACCCTGCTCTTTGCCGGCGACATCATGGCCCACACTGTAAATTATCAGATTTCAACTTACTCAAAAATCTACAGGGACGTAAAATATATTATTCAGCCGGCAGACCTGGCTTTTGCAAATATCGAAGCCCCAATTGATACGACCAAGCCTGCGTCAACTTATCCTAATTTTAATATGACCCAAAAATATGTTCAGGCGGCAGTTGATGCAGGTTTTGACGTTTTTTCCCTCTGTAACAACCACACCAATGACCAGTTTTTGTCAGGAATTAAGGAAACAATAAAGACCAGCAAAAAAATCACAGAATATGCTCAAAGTCTTGGCGAAAAAGTTTATTTTTCAGGGCTAAAAGAAAGCCCTCAGGCGGATTTTTCCTACAATCTGATTGAAAAACATGGCTGGAAAATTCTCTTTTTGCCAATGACAGAAATTTTAAACCGGCCGGATTCATCATCCTATATAAATTATGTTGATGGTTCCCGCAAAAAATTTATAAAATACGTCCGAGAACTGAAAGAAAAAAATCCTTGTGATTTATTTATTTTATCGGTACACGCTTTTGAACCCGAGTACACCAGAACAATCAGCGAAAAGCAAAATCTCTTTTATATGGATTTGCTGGATGCCGGAGTGGATATTGTCTGGGCAAATCACGCCCATATCATCAAAAATCGCAAAGTAGTCGTGAATACAATTCAAAATCGTGATAAAATCATCATGTACGCAAATGGAAATACCATTAGTGGACAGCGTACAAAACCCGATTTTAATTCCAAAAATCCTAATGGAGAAAGGGATAACACCGGGGATGGGCTTTTGTACAAAGTCATCTTAAAAAAAGACAATAGTGGCTCTGTGAAAATTCAAAAAGCAGAACCTATTTTTATAACAACCTACATAAATACTGCAAACGAATATGTTATCAAACCGCTTAATCAGGATTTTGTAGATTATTTATATGATGTCCCAAGAACAAATTGGGCAAAATACATTGAGCGTCGAATTAAAATCAATAAGGACGCCACAAAGGATTTAATAGAATGGCAGTAGATTTTAAACAACTTCCAGTTTATGAACAAAAACAAAAAATTTTAGATTGCCTGGAAAATAATCAGGTAGTAATTGTAGAAAGTCCAACTGGATCAGGAAAAACGACCCAGATTCCTGTTATTTTGTACGAAGCAGGATATGCGACAAACGGAATTATTGGTGTAACCCAACCCCGCCGAATTGCCGCCCTTTCGGTAAGTGAATTTATTTCAAAGCAGATGGGAACTCCCTACCCCGGCCTTGTTGGCTACAAAATGCGTTTTGAAGATGTCACAAATCAGGATACCAGAATCAAAATTATGACGGACGGAATCCTCCTCCAGGAAATGAAACTTGATCCCTGGCTTTCAAAATATTCTGTTTTGATGATTGATGAAGCCCACGAAAGAAGTCTGAATATTGACTTTGTTCTGGGACTTGTAAAAAGAGTTCTCAAAGAACGCTCCGACTTTCATGTGATTGTTTCTTCTGCAACTATGAACACCCAGATTTTCAGCCAGTATTTTGATAATGCCCCGATTGTTTCCATTGATACGGTGACTTATCCTGTTGCCCTGGTTTATGATCCGGTTCCAGGCTCTGCCACTACCACAACAGAAGCCGGCTGCGACCAGCTTTTGAACAAAATTTACACGACGGTTGACCGGGTTTTGGATAATAATGAAGATGGTGGGATTTTGGTTTTTCTGCCCGGCGAAAAAATCATCAAAGATTGCGTAGACCGCCTTTATTATTCGCCAATCGGCAGAAAACTTCATATTTTGCCACTTTACGGCAGGCTTTCAAAAGAAGACCAGGAAAGAGTTTTTGAAGATGCACCGGAAGGCAAGAAAAAAATCGTAATTTCGACAAATATTGCAGAAACTTCCGTCACAATCCGGGATATTACAACGGTTATTGATTCAGGACTTTGCAAGTTGAATTTTTATAATCCGAGAAATTTTACATCCAGTCTGATAGAAAATCCTGTATCAAAGGCTTCCTGCAATCAGAGAAAAGGCCGGGCTGGTAGAACTCGACCGGGAACCTGCTACCGCCTTTATTCTCGCAGAGATTTTGAGATGAGACCGGAATATACGACCGAAGAAATTTATCGAACTGATTTAAGTGAAGTTGTACTCCAGATGGCAGAATTGGGGATTACGGATTTTTATGGTTTTGATTTTATTTCAAACCCGGGCCAGGAAGGCATTATAGGGGCAGTTGATACCCTGAAAATGCTGGGAGCACTGGAAGATGACAACACTTTGTCTTCTATTGGAAAGATGATGGTAAAATTTCCTCTCGAACCTAGAATCAGCCGAATTATTGTAGAAGCAATTATGCGTTTTCCTGATGTTTTGGAAAAAGCCCTGATTGCAGCATCATTTTTATCAGCAAATTCGCCATTTATTTTGCCTCAAAACGAAGAAATGGAAGCCCGCAAAGCCCACCACCGATTCCGTGATATGCAGGGGGATTTTGTAACTTACCTTACCCTTTTTGCAGCCTACAAACAGACCGACAACCGGGAAAAATTCTGCAAAAAAAATTATCTTGATGAACGAGTTATGGCAGAAATCGAAAATATTAATTTTCAGCTCACAGAAATTGTAAACGAAAAAATGAATATTCCTGTGATGAGCGGAAAAGGCTCTATTTCTGATTATTTGTGCTGTATTGCTGCCGGAATGATTCAATTTGTATGCGTCAGAACCGGAACTGAGTCTTACCGTTCCCTCACCGCCGACCATATTTGCATTCATCCTGGAAGCGTTATGTTCCGCCAGAATCCGGTTTTTATTGTAGCTGGCGAAATTGTCAAAACTAGTAGAATTTTTGCCATGAGCGTTTCTCCCCTCACCCGGCCCATGCTGGACACAATTGACCCGACATTATTCGACAAGCTGATGATTTGCAAAAAGGCTGGGAAATCTGGAAAATCCTCTGCCACAGATTATATTGATTTTAATTCTATCCAGAGGAAAAAGAAAAATATCCACGAAAAACTCACTCCTGCCCAGAAAAAAGTTGCAAAAGCCCAGCAAAAAATCGCAGAAAAAAATGGGGATAATGCTCTTTCGCTCGGCAACTTTTTGTTTGAAACAAAGAAAATCAAGGGAAAGAAAACCGCAATTTTGCCATTGGAACAGTTCAAATTTGCCATTTCCCAGGAAAAAGACAAAAATAAACTTAAATCTTGTGGCAATTTGAAGGGAAAAATCGAAACTCGCGACCATGGAAGTCTTTTGTCAGGGGAAAAATTATCCCTCATCATAAAAGTCATAAAAGAACTGGACTTAAATCCTATGACCGAAAAAAAATGGAACCGCCACATGAATGTAAATATTTATGAGCCCATTCAAAAAGAACAGTTGATTGATTCCCTGGACTGGATTTTACAGGTTGCAATTGCAAAACAAAAGGGGCAGGAATACGGTTTTATCACACTGTTTACGGACGAAAAAGGAAATTACTGGTTCAAAGTTTCAAGGGGATTTATGACTGCCTTGACAGAAAGTCACGCCAGCCTGGAAACACTGATAGAAGAAAGTGTAGATTTTTCGCCGGATGAAGAAAAGAAAATTAATTCTGTGCTTGGTCTGGTGAATAAGTTTTATGATTAACCTGATTTTGCTTCAGCACTTTAGGAAGCCTCTAAAAATTGCAATTTTTAGAGACAACTTTGAAAACGCGCACTTCTAAGCCTTGCTATTTCCAAGACTTAGAATGCGCAGGCGTCTCTGAAAAAGCATCGAAGATGATTTTTCAGAGATGTCCTTTACTATAATGATTAAAGAGAATATATTGTAGAAATACAACTTTAATATCATTAAATATTTTGAGCGATACTAAATTTACTCAAATAGGAGATAAAAATGGGAAAGAAAAATCTTGATTGGGGAAATCTTTCATTCAGTTACATGCAGACTTCAAAAAGTTATGTTGCCAACTGGAAAGATGGAAAATGGGATGATGGTAAACTCACAAAAGACCACACTATTAAAATTAACGAATGTGCAGGAGTGCTTCAGTATGCACAGACTTGTTTTGAAGGGCTCAAGGCTTACGAAACAGAACATGGCGACATCGTTACTTTCCGTCCAGATTTGAACGCAGATCGAATGGAAACTTCTTGTAAACGTCTTGAAATGCCAGTTTTCCCAAAAGACCGCTTTATCGAAGCAGTTTTGCAGACTGTAGAAGCTAACAAGGATTGGGTTCCACCTTACGGGTCTGGCGCTACCCTTTACATCCGTCCTTATATGTTCGGTTCTAACGCAGTAATTGGGGTAAAGCCAGCTGATGAATATCAATTCCGTATTCTGGTTACTCCAGTTGGACCATATTTCAAAGGTGGGGCAAAACCTATCAAAGTTAGACTTTCTGATTTGGACCGCGCCGCACCTCATGGAACTGGTGATATAAAAGCAGGCTTGAACTATGCTATGTCACTTCATAACATCGTTGACGCTCATAACAATGGTTATGCTGAAAATATGTATCTTGACCCTGCAACTCACACATATCTGGAAGAGACAGGTGGAGCAAATATTATTTTTATCACAAAAGATGGAAAACTTGTAACTCCAAAATCTGACTCAATTCTCCCTTCTATTACTCGACGTTCTTTGCTGATTGTTGCAAAAGATTATCTCCATATGGAAGTTGAAGAAAGAAAGATTGCAAAATCAGAACTCAAGGATTTTGCAGAATGTGGACTTTGCGGAACTGCTGCTGTTATTTCGCCAGTTGGCCAGATTGATGACCATGGAGAATCTATTATCTACAATGAAGGTAAAGATGAAATGGGGCCAAAAACAAAGGAACTCTACGACACACTTACCGGCATTCAGATGGGCAGATTGCCAGCCCCGGAAGGTTGGCTTTATACAATAAACTAGGCCTAAACTAAATATCTATTGCATAAAAATGCATAAAAAAAACGCCGGATTTAATCATCATGATTATTTCCGGCGTTTTTTTTAGTCCTATACTATAGGGAGCCTCTAAAAATTGCAATTTTTAAAGGCAACTTTGAAAATGCGCATTCTAAGTCTTGCTATTTCCAAAACTTAGAGATGCCCTATACTTTATTTTATTTTTTTCAAGAAAGCATCTTTGAAACCATAACTCTTAAATCTAGCAAGAACTACGGCATATTCGTCCATTCCCAATGGTCCAATCAAAATCTGTTTCCTCAAAGTTCCTGGAACTGGAAGAATAGTAATAGGATAATTATTACTGTACTGACTCACGATATTCATAATATTTTCATCAGATGCAAGAACCGCAATTTGAATATAATATGAGCCGGATTTCAAATCACTAGAACTAGAAACCATATATTTTTCATAACACAGGCTAGGTTCCTTGGTGATTACAGCCTCCGCGCTTTCAGAACTTTCCTCAACAGGAGATTCCTGGCTGGCAACTTCAGTAACTTCTTGTTCAGTAACTTCTTCAACAGAAGCCAAAGGTTCAAGGTCTTCTGAAACATCTTCAACTTCGTCCTCATCACTTACAGGAGGATTTGAATCCACCGGTACAAGAACAATTGCTTCGTATTCGTCTTCTACTACTTCTTCTTCGCTTTCAGATTCAACTTCAGCCTCTTCTTCGCTTTCGTCAACAGGTTCAAGTTCTGTTTCACTTTCTGCTTCACTTTCACCAAGGATTTCAGATTCACTTTCTTCTTCAAGTTCTGGGAGCTGGTCTTCTTCTACAGCCTCTTCTCCTACAGGTTCTGCAGGCAATTCTGGAACTTCCTCTGCAAAGGCTTCTTCGGCAGGAGCTTCTTCCAAATCTTCACCTAAATCTTCTTCCTCAAAGGCTTCTAAAGCTGGACTTTCGTCCAATTCATCAGTTTCTGTTGCTTCATCAGCAATTTCGCTGTTATCACTTTCTTCGGCTTCTTCAGAGTCTGTATCATCAAGAACTGCTTCATCATCAGAAATTTCTGCATTCTCTGCAGGTACTTCTTCTGCACTTTCTTCTAATTCAGGGAGATCTTCTTCTTCAAATGCTTCAGAAGCGATTTTTTCTTCAACTTCTGGCAATTCTTCATCTTCAAAAGCTTCTTCTTCCGGACTTTCTTCAGGGATTTCTTCTGAATTTTCTTCTTCTACAGGGGCTTCTTCTAGGATTTCTTCATCTGCAGATTCGGCTTCATCGGCAATTTCGCCCTCCTCTGACTCATTTGGAACTTCAGAATCTTCAAAAGCCTCCTCTTCTTCGTTTTCGTAAGCTTCGTCATCAAGATTTTCATCATCTGAAACAGCCTCATCATCAGTAAGTTCTGGATCTTCTATTTCTGCTTCTGTTTCAACTTCTTCTGAATCTACATCATCTTCCGGCTCTGTAGTTTCCATTTCAGGCTCTGTAGACTCCATTTCCGACTCAGGCTCTATTGTTTCAGCCTCGGCAGTTTCAGTTTCTTCTGTTTCAGATTCAGTTTCTTCTTCAAAACCTTCTTCCTTAAAAGCTTCGGCTGGGGCTTCTTCAAAAGCCTCTTCTGATTGTTCTTCTATAGCAGGCTCTTCATCTTCATTCTCAGCTGCCGCAACATTATTTTGTCTGGAAATTACGGCAGTTCCATAAACTCTTTCATCCTGGCCAGACCGCTTTGTAATTTTTACGATGTTATTGGCATCTTTATCAATGCCGATTGCTTCAGCGGCTTCTGGAGAAAGCATAATTGCAACTCCTTCAGAAGGATCCAAGGCTCCAATTACCAGCAAATCTACAGTCGAATCTCCTGTAATATTTGCCACACTGATAATATCACCAGGAAGATAGCCAACAGTCTTTGCAAACAATCCCTGTGGAAAAACTCCTTCGTCCACAACAACTGCCCGCCCATCAAGAGAAGGACTGAATGATGCAAACATAAGACATGTTACAAGTACCACCAAAACCTTAGTAATTACGCTATTGAATTTATTTTTCATACCCCACCCATCCTTAGGCTTTATTTGTTTTTAATGCTTTATTTATTTCTGTCACCAGATTTAAAGAAATCTTCTTCAAATCATCTTTTTTTTGACTTGCTTTTATATTTTCAAAACTTTTATCTGCAATAGTCGTGCCGGTATTTGCATTTGCAATCGTAAATTTTACTTTCTGCAAATCAGCATTTTTGGTCGTTGTATCTTCAGTTCTGCCATAAAATAAATTAACCTGAATAAAATAATCAGAATAACCATTAAAGGCTTCTCTAATTCCTTCCCGATACAAATTTCCGTCCTGAGAATCAGATTTTGAAACAGCAGCATTTGCATTTGTCACAATGTATCCTGATTCAAAAAAGGCTGTCAGAATTTCATCTTCCACTATCAAAGATTCTT
>CAVFQN010000033.1:0-9083 GCA_963624615.1 Treponemataceae bacterium
GAATTTAAATTGGGGGGTAGAGAAATTGAAGAGGGGTGTAAATACCTTTTAAAAATTAAAGAACTGGTAAAAAGTTATAATGAAAATGGAAAATCTCAAAAACTCCGGGAGCCAGATTTATTGATGGTTATTACAGGAACAGAATTTGCTTATAGGCGTAAGGATGGAGTTTTTATAATTCCGATTGGCTGTTTAAAGAATTAAGGTCTCTAAAAATTGCAACTTTGAACTTAAGTTGCATCTGTTGATTAAAAGTCTTTCATTCAGTAAACTAAGGGTTACTCATTTTATACGACAACATTGTGATTACTTCCCAGAAACCCGGGATTTGACCTGCAAGGTTTTCGCGAAGGGTGAGTTTTCCAATCTGATTGGAAATATTTAATTTTTTAGGGGTTCCATTATGGCACTTACAAAAGAAACAACAGCCGCTACTATCAAAAAGTACGGTGCAAAAGACACTGACACTGGATCTGTAAGGGTTCAGATTGCTTTGCTTACACAGCGTGTACAGCAGTTGACAGAACACACAAAAGCTTTCCCAAAAGATGCTTGTGCAAAACGTTCTCTTCTTAAAGTAGTTGGTCAGCGTCGTAAGATGCTTCGCTATTTTGAACGCACAGACCTTGAAGGATACCGTGCATTCATTAAAGAATTGGGATTGCGTAAGTAGTTCCCGGTTGCGAAAAAGTGCCTGAAGTTACTTGTAACTTAAGTTGCCGGTAACGCAGGCCTTTTTTTTTGTGATGATAAACTTGGGGGCGTTGCGGGGGCTGGCCCCCGCTAGAAGGGGTAGCGGAAGACACGCTTGCGTGGCTGAAGCGAGGGGAAGGCTTCCCCTCCTAAAATAATAAATAATCTGCGAAAAGTGGATGAAAAATAAAAAAACACGCATCGGATGTAGTGATGTGTGTAGGAGAAAATTAATGTCAGTAGAAAGAGTTACTTACCGACTTGGAGATGCCGATCTCATCCTTGAAACTGGAAAAATCGGAAAACAGGCTAACGGTTGTGTTTACGCTCAGTGGGGCGGAGCAGCTGTTATTGCAACAATTTGTGCTTCTTCAGCAGTAACTGAAGGTCAGGATTTTGTTCCTGTAACTGTAGAGTACAACGAAAAATTTTATGCTGCCGGAAAAATTCCTGGCGGGTTTGTAAAACGTGAAGGGCGTCCAAAGGACAAAGAGATTTTGGTTTCTCGTTTAATTGACCGTCCTATGCGTCCTCTTTTTGAACCATCTTTTGGACATGAATTACAGATTGTTCCAACTTGTGTTTCTTGCGATGGTGTTCACACTCAGGATATTCTTGCTGTTTTGGCTGCTTCTGCCGCTACTTGTATTTCTGATATTCCATTCCACGGCCCAATTGCTGCTTGTCGTGTTGGCTATCTTGATGGAAAATACATTATCAACCCAACTTTTGCTCAGATTGAAAAAGCTGATATGGAAATTGTTGTTGCCGGTACAAAAGACGGGTTTACAATGGTTGAAGGTGGTGCAAACGAAGTTTCTGAAGAAGTAATGCTGGGTGCTCTTGCCGAAGCTGAAAAATTTATCAAAGAAATGTGTGCATTGCAGGAAGAACTGGTAAAAAAGGCTGGTAAGGAAAAACTTCCTCTTAATCCTCTTGATGTTACATTGGAAAATGCTGAAGCAATTGAAGTTGAAGCAACTCCACTCTTGAAAACTGCCTGCTTCCAGGACGGAAAACAGAACCGCGGTAAGGCAATTGCCGAAGTTCAGAAAAATCTGGCTGCAAAATATGCTGAACAGTTGGCTGATCCAATTCAGGCTAAACTTTTCTGTAATTTGATGGACGAAATCCAGTATAAACTTTTGCGTAAGTCTATTTTGGATGAAGGTGTTCGTATTGATGGTCGTAAGACTGACGAAATCCGTCCAATTTCTTGTGAAATTAACGTTTTGCCAACTCCTCACGGATCTGCTTTGTTCACTCGTGGCGAAACTCAGTCTCTGGCTGTTTGTACTTTGGGAACTGCCCAGGATGAACAGTCTTATGATGATATTGATGGAGACCGTTCTGAACACTTTATCCTCCATTATAATTTCCCACCATATTCTGTTGGTGAGACAGGAAAATTGACAACTGGCCGTCGTGAAATTGGTCACGGAAACCTTGCCCGCCGTTCTTTGGCTCCAATGGTTCCTTCACGCGAAGAATTCCCTTACACAGTTCGTGTTGTTTCTGAAATTATGGAATCAAATGGTTCTTCTTCACAGGCTTCTACTTGTGGTGGTTGTCTTTGTATGCTGGCTGCCGGCGTTCCAATGAAGAAAATGGTTGCTGGTATTGCAATGGGACTTATCACAGAACCTGAGGGCGACAATCCTTACGGAAAATATAAGATTCTTTCTGATATTCTTGGTGAAGAAGATCACCTTGGAGATATGGACTTTAAAGTTGCCGGTACTGAAGATGGTATTACTGGCTTCCAGATGGATATTAAGATTGCCGGTGTAACTACCGAAATCATGAAAAACGCTCTGGAACAGGCTCGCAAAGGCCGTCTGCACATTCTTGGAATTATGAAGCAGTGCATTGATAAACCTGCTCCATTGAGTCCACGTGCTCCTCAGATTATCACAATGAAGATTCCTGTTGATAAGATTGGTGCTTTGATTGGACCTGGCGGAAAGAATGTAAAAGCTCTTTGTGCTCAGTATGGAGTTACAATCAACACTGAAGATGACGGAACTGTAACAATTTACGGTAAAACTGGAATTGCTGCGGAAGAAGCTAAAAAGGCAGTAAAGGGTATTACAGAAGATCCTGAAGTTGGAACAATCTACCAGGGAACTGTAAAACGCATTATGGACTTTGGTGCATTCGTAGAAATCCTGCCAGGCAAAGAAGGTTTGTGTCATATTTCTAAACTTTCCCGCCAGAGAGTAAACAAGGTTACAGATGTTCTTAAAGAAGGTCAGGTAATTCCTGTAAAACTTCTGGAAGTTGACAAGCAGGGAAGATTGAATCTTTCTTACATTGACGCTTTGGAAGAAAAGAAATAGAAAAGATGTCGTCAGATTCTGGAAGTCCGCGTGGGTGGGCTTTTGGAGTGTCGGCGTTTTTTTTAGACGCTATTGATTAAGAGAAGGCTGCCCGGTGGGGTGGCCTTTTTTTGTGGGAAGTTTATAGAAAATCCTTATCTTAAACAAATTTATCCCGCGATTACAACTTTTAGAAGTTTAGATTCGGAGGAGATTGCTTGATACCGGTTTATATCAGGACTTTTTGTTAGGAGAAGGCTGCTCGTAAACTCGCTCGCAAATCTCCCTATATTTTGCTATAATAAAATCATGAAAGTAAATGTAAAATGCCTGGCCTCGGCTGGTGCTGTTATTCCTGAGTATAAAACTGCTGGGGCGGCTGGTGCTGACCTTTACGCTTTGTTGGAAAATCCTGTCACAATTTCTGTTGGTAAATCTGCAATGATTCCGACTGGACTTTTTTTTGAAATCCCGGAAGGTTATGAAATTCAGATTAGACCTCGTTCCGGGCTGGCTGCCAAAAATGGGGTTACTGTTTTGAATACTCCTGGCACGATTGACAGCGATTATCGTGGCGAAATCAAAATTATCCTTGTAAATCTTGGGCAGGAGGATTTTGTGGTAAATTCTGGGGACAGGGTTGCCCAAATGGTAATTGCTCCTGTGGTTCAGGCTAGTTTTTCGATTGTCAATGAATTGTCTGATACCAGCCGGGGAAGCGGTGGTTTTGGTTCGACTGGCAAGTAAGCTGCCTGGTGTCTGAATGGCTTTTAAAAATCTGATAAAAAAGTTTGTCTCAATTTTTTCCTCGATTTGTGATTTTTTGCAGCACAGATGGATTGCTTTAAAAAATTGCATAAAAGGCGGAGCTAAACGCTTTGTCAATCTTGCTTTTATCAAAAAAATTATTGCTGTAAATGAAGTTATCCAGGTAAAAGTTTTCAAAAAAGGCAGTCTCAAAAATCATATTTTGGTCAAATATCTGCTTAAAGATTTATTTTTGTATTTTCTGGTTGCCTTTCTTTTCTTTTTTATGATTTTCTTTGTAAATCAGATTTTGCTCACCGTTGAAGATTTGCTCGCAAAGTCCGCTCCTTTTAAGGACGTTATGAGGATTATGTGGTACAGTCTCCCATTTATTATTGCTCAATCAGCACCTTTTGCCACCCTGGTAGGCTTTTTGATGAGTCTTGGGGGAATGATGAGCAGTAACGAAATCCTCATTTTCCGGGCATCTGGTTTTTCTTTTTTTAAGATTTTGATTCCTGTTGCGACACTGGGGCTTTTTATTTCGATAGGTTCTTTTTTTGTAAATGATTATCTGCTTCCCCTTGGAACTATGAAATATAACCGCCTGATGAGGGAAATCATGCATTCAACTCCTTCTATCGAGTTGGAGTCTAATAGTGTAAAAAAACTGGATTCTACCCACCTTGTAATTGGGCAGGTTGATGGCAATTCCGTTTCTGATATTATCCTTTTTGATTCAAAAGAAAAGGAAGATAGAATTATTATAGCTGGTCAGTCTGTTTTGACTGGGGCAAAAGAGGAGGGCGTTCTTATGCAGCTGGATATGAATGACGCCCTGGTGCTTTCTTTTAACAAGTCAAAGCGAAGTGATTATGATGCCATGAATTCTAAAAAAACTATTTTGAATGTTTTTGATTCTACGTTTATGGGGACTACCAGCCGGTCTGCCCGCGAAATGACAAGTTATGATGTTAGTAAAGTTATTGCCGGGATGAAGGAAACTGTAAAAACTGATCCTACCCAAAAGCGAAGATTAAATCTTTGGCTGATGGAATTTTATAAAAAGTTTTCTCTGCCATTTGGTTCAATATTTTTTGCATTTTTGGCTTTTTCAATTGCATTTTTGTTTGGTAAACATAATGGCCAGACCCTGGGACTTTTTCTGGGGCTTGTGATTTGCGTTCTTTACTGGGCAATGCAGATTATGGGCCAGCTTTTTGTTCAGAGGGTCGGATTAAATGCTTTTTGGTGTATTTGGGTTCCAAATTTTGTGATTGGGATTTTTGGACTGATTTTCTTTATCCACCTTTTGAGGAAGTAAAATGAAGCTTGTCATATATCTTTTCAAAAAAATCATACCAATGTTCATAGGGGCTATGTTATTTTTTGCTTTGGTCTTGAACCTGGTAGATTTGTTTATGAATATTGCAACTTATCTTCAAAATAACTGTGCTGTCAAAGATATTCTGATGGTAATGTTTTATTACGCCCCAAAAACAGTCTGGTATGCGGTTCCTGTCGCAATCTTGTTTTCAACATCCTATTCTCTCAGCGATATGTATGCCAATAACGAGATTACCGCCCTCCTGGCTTCCGGCGTTTCTTTGTTTAAGTTTACCGCCCCAATCCTCCTGGTCGCAATTTTTATGACTTTCGGACTTTTCTTTTTTGAAAATCACTATGTTGTCCAATCTTATGAGAAAAAAACTGCCTTGCAAAATAAACTTTTGAACAAGGTTGCCAACGAAAATAATTCTGATGTCATAGTAATTTCTGATAACGGAAATATCATTTATAAAGCTGCCCGCTACGTCGAGGCTACAAAACGCCTGCAGCAGGCATATTTTTTGTTTAGAGATGATGATAAAAATCTCCAGGCTATTATTTATTCAGAACTGGCTGAATGGAATGCGGAGGAAAAAATCTGGAAATTGCAACGGCCTATGCAGTATGAGCCCAAGGGGGATGGAATTGTAAAAGTTCGCGTTGCAGATTCCTATCTTGAAATGCTCAACGAATCTTACGAAATCTTCCGTAAAACAAATGTTGATGTTGAATCGGTTACCGCCCAGGACGCCAAAGTTTACATTGACCATTTGAAAAAAGCCGGGCTTCCTTACAATGAAGAATTATCAGAATACTACAAAAAGTTTTCTTTCCCATTTATCATTTTTATTGTAGTATTCCTATCGATTGGGCTTACCGGCCGTACCAGAAAAAATGTCCTTCTTATCAGTCTGGCTTCCTGTATTTCGGCTTCGGTTTTGTATTATGTTACGATGATGGTGACCATGGTTTTTGCAAAACACGGTTATATTTCGGCCTTTATGGGGGCCTGGTTTCCGGTTATTTTTTATACAATTGTGAGTGTGATTTTATTAAGATACAGCCGAACATAGTTTTGGTTGTTTTTGGGAGAATAAAATGAGTGAAATTTTGAATATTTTTGATATTAATCATAAATCTGGTGATGGTAAGGCTAGAACTGGTACTTTGCACCTGCCTCATGGGGATGTTCAGACCCCGGTTTTTATGCCGGTTGGAACAAACGCCACTGTCAAGGCTATGCCAAAAGATTTTCTTGAAGAAATTGATTTTGAAATTATCCTGGCAAATACCTATCATCTTTTTTTGCGACCTGGCCCTGATTTAATCAAAGAAGCTGGCGGGCTTCATGGATTTTCTCAGTGGAAAAGGAATTTTCTTACAGATTCAGGGGGATTTCAGGTTTTTTCTCTTTCAAAATTGCGGAAAATTAATCCTGAGGGGGTGAAATTCCAAAGTCATATTGATGGTTCTTACCATATGTTTACGCCCGAGAACGTCGTTCAGACCCAGGCAAAATTTAATTCTGATATTCAGATGCAGCTGGATGTTTGCACCGGGGCTGGCGTTGACCGTAAAGAAGCAGAAAAAGCCCTGAAAGTTACTTCTGACTGGCTTGTAAGGGCAAAAAAACAGTGGGAAACTGAAAGGGAAAATGGTTACCAGGGAATTTTGTTCCCGATTATTCAAGGTAACTTTTTTGAAGATTTACGCCAGAAAAGTGCGGAATTTGTTGCCAGCCAGGATATGCCGGGAATTGCCATTGGCGGTTTGAGTGTGGGGGAAACCGGCCAGGAATTTACTTACTTCTTAAAACATACTGTAAAATATCTGCCGGAAAATAAGCCCAAGTATGTGATGGGAATTGGTACCCCGGAATATATTTTGGACGCTGTTCAGGCTGGAATTGATATGTTTGACTGCGTTTTGCCTACCCGAAACGCCCGAAACGGCTCTTATTTTACCCACAGAGGTATGCTTTCAATTAAGCAGGAGCGATGGATTCATGATTTTACTTCTGTGGACAGTGAATGTAATTGTAAAGTTTGCAGAACTTATTCCAAAAGTTACCTTAGACATTTGTTCAAAGAGCAGGAAATTTTGAGTTCAATTCTGGCAAGTTATCATAATTTGTATTTTTTGCATAATATGATAAAGGAAGTTCGCCAGGCAATTAATGAAGATCGGTTTGAAGAATATAGAAGTAATTTTCTTGAAAAATTTCACCAGGGCGTCTAGTCAGAGGATTTAATGAAAAAGTTTTTGTTTGTGATTTTTTTGTCGATTTTCGCATGGGAAGTTTTTGGCCAGGAAGGTGAAGATTCCGGGGCTGTCGAAATTGAGGAACTGGTAGGGGAGGAGAATCCCGCTGGGGTTGGGGTGGGTGACGCCCTGGAAGGGGAAACAAACACCTCGGAGGGCGATTCCGCTACCCAGGTGGGTAATTCCACCACCTCGGAGAACGAATCCGCCCCCCCATCAGATCAATCCCCAACCTCCGACACATCATCCTCCGAAATCTCTGCCTCAAAACCTGGTCTTGCCGAAGTTCCTCCTGCAAAGAGGCCCCTGCCGATTGACAGCGAAAAAGCAGAAGTCGCCCGGGAAAAAGACGAAACAGAAGACACTTACGAAGAGCATAAAAATACAATCAGATATGGAATCCCATCAGAAATATCCGAACTGCTGGACGATTTAATCAAAAATGACGATCCTCGTTTTACAGATGAAATTTACGACCTTTTTCAGGTTACCCAAAATTCCACAATCAAAGAAAAAATCCTGAAATATTTTACAAAACTTGAAGACCCTTGCCTTGAAGATTTCGCCGTAGAACTTTTGAATGATCCTTATGACGAAAAAAATGATGTTGTAAAAGCAACGTTTAAATATATTTCCGCTGCAAAAACTAAAACTGCAATTCCTGCTGTCCTCACTTTGATTGAGTCAGAAAATGAAAATTATTTTAATGATGCGATTGACTGTATCGGTGAAATTGGTGGGCCGGCCGAGGCTGTTTATCTTGTGGAATATTTGGAGCGTGATGATTTGAGTGATGCCCAGCGACAGTCTTTGATGAGAACCTGCGGAAAAATGCACGCCCTGGAAACCTGGGACAAGCTTGTCCAGATTCTTGAAGATGAAGATGAAAATACCTATGTGCGGATGTACGCCGCCGAAGCCATTGGTCTTATGGAAACTGAAAAATCTGTGCCGGTTTTGCTTCAGCAATTTTCGGCAGCCGATCCAAATCTTCGTCAGTATGTTATAAAAGGCCTTGTGAATTTTCCTGATGTTGTGGAAGCCAAAGAGACAATCATACAGGGGATTCGAGATGAACATTGGAAAGTTCGCCAGGAATCAATCAAGGCTTGTAAAACTATGAACTTAAAAGATGCTTCCCCTTATCTGATTTACAGGGCAAAAAATGACAGCGAAAAGGTTATAAAGGAAGACGCCATTGCAAGTCTTGCCTGTCTGAATTCTGATGATGGAAATGAATTTTTGATTTCCCAACTTGCCGATAAAAAAACTGGCGATGGTACAAAAAAGAAGATAATAGCAGTTTTGTTGAAAGAAAATCACACCGGGCAAAAAGAAATTCTTGAACTTGCCCAGACTTGCGTTACGGATGATAAACGAAAAGATCTTCGCTATGCAATTGGAAAAGAACTGGCAAAATATAAAAATCCTGATTACGAAGAAATTTGTCTGAAATATCTTGAGTCAAAAGACACAACGACAATAGGACTTGGAATTGATATTTACAAAACAAACCGATTTTCTTCGGCTGAAGCAAAAATGCGGGATTTATATGCAGAAAAAAAGACAAATTCCAGCATAAAAAGTCGCATAAAAAAAATGCTTTCAATCGAAGACGAAGATGATAAGGAAGAAAAAAAATCTGAAAAGTCCGAAAAATAAAGTTTCTGGGTGGGGTTCTGCGGTAGGCTATGGAGCAGCTGCGAAGGCAACTTCAGTTGCCGAAGCAGAAGA
>CAVFQN010000034.1:0-15683 GCA_963624615.1 Treponemataceae bacterium
CCTGCTTTTCTGACATTCCGACAATCGTGCAGAAAAATATGTGCGAAAACTTTTATGAAGCAATAACCCATGTTTTGTTTCGTATGACAGGCTTTGACGTTGTAAGCGAAATGCAGTCAATTTTTGGCAGAAGCGACATAATTGTTACAACTCAAAGTGATGTTTACATTTTTGAACTTAAAACTGTTCCTCCAACTGATTTTGAAAAAGGTGTGGAAGAAGCTTTAGCTCAAATTGAAAAGAAAGGTTATGCAGAACGCTACAGCGTGAGTGGAAAAACGACCCACAAAATTGCACTTGTTTTTGCAGATGATGCAAGCGGCGTGCTGTGCTGGAAGGAAGAAAAATAAACCCCTGTAAAATGTCTGGGAGGTGTCTTGCGGTAGGCTATGGAGCAGCTGCGAAGGCAACTTCAGTTGCCGAAGCAGAAGACCGGAGCGGCACTATCTGTGCCGCGAGGACTTAGAGCGGTAGCGAACTGCGGAACAGCCGACGGCAAGCGGAATGAGCGCAGCGAATGGAGCTTGCCGGACCGCCCGAATTTTTCTGAACAGAATTTTCCAGGGACTTCACTTTCACAAGGCTTTTTTTTGTGCTAAACTGCACGAATGGTCGAATTATTAGCTCCTGCGGGAAATATTGAATCACTGGAAGCCGCTATTGGCGAAGGTGCGGATGCTGTTTATTTGGGTCTCAAAAGTTTTAATGCGCGTTTGCGAACGACGAATTTTGCATGGAATCAGTTTGAGGCGACGGTTGAGGCTCTGCACCGGCAGAATAAAAAAGTTTATGTTACTGTGAACACTGTTACCGAAGAAAGGGAAACAGAAAGGCTTTATCGGTTTTTGGCTTATTTGAATGAAATTGGGCCGGATGCTTTGATTGTTCAGGATTATGCCATTATGCGTATGGCTCAGGAATTTTTCCCAAATCTGGAATTGCACGCTTCTACTCAGATGAATATTGAATCGTCGAATGCGGTTCGTTTGCTGCAGAAAAATGGGGTAAAACGGGTCGTTTTGGCACGAGAACTGGGGCTTGAAGAAATCAGGAAAATCAAAAATGAAACTGGGGCAGACCTTGAAGTTTTTGTTCATGGGGCTTTGTGCGTGAGCGAAAGCGGGCTTTGTCTTTTTTCTAGTTTTTTGGGCGGAAAATCTGCTAACCGGGGAATGTGTGCTCAGGCTTGCCGGCGTTTTTATACTGCCGAAGTTCCGGGTGGAATTAAGCAGGGCTATTATTTTTCTCCTTGTGATTTGCAGCTTTTGGATCAGATTCCGGATTTGATTGATGCTGGGGTAGATTCTTTTAAAATTGAAGGTCGCATGAAGTCTGCTGAGTATGTTGGGACTGTCGTTTCTGCCTATCGTTATGTGATTGATCATTATAAAGAGGATAAAAAAGGGGCTCTTGCAACTGGTAAGCGTATTTTGGCAGGGGATTTTGCCAGGTCAAAAACTACTTATTGGTACGGATTTAAATCTCTGGAAGATGGCATCGAAAATACGGCTGCAAAAATCTTAAATCCTGACCAGGCTGGCGGAACTGGTATTTATCTTGGAAAAATTGCTGCTACAAAACCTGCTGATAAGGAACTGCTTGCTGCAATTCGCGAAAATCTTCCGCCAGATGCTAGTCCTGAGCAAAGAAATATTCAGATGGCTTGTTTGAAAGGCGGTTCTTACGATCCTGACCCGGGCGATTCTATCCGTATTCATAAAAAAGATGATTCTGGAAGGGTTAGCCACAAAATCAGAAGTGTGGAAATTGATGAGGATTCTGAAAAACGCTGGATTGACATTCCAGGCGGTTATTCTGTTGGGGATGAAGTTTATCTCCTCCAGATTAAGGCTGGAACTAAGCGTTATAATAGGGTTTTGCCTGGGGATTTGGGAAAATATCGCAAGCAGCCAAAGGACCAGCGTCTGCCAATTTTGGATTTGACTCCGGTGAAGGATAAAGAACTTTCTTATTTTCCGGAAGGAATTTATACCCAGGTTTCTTCCATCGCTGATGTTTTTGCAGTTCAGGGGCTTAATCCTGTCCGTCTGATTATCGAATATAATCACGAAACTTCTTATGACCTTTTGAATCACAAGACGGTTCTGCCATTTTCTAAAAAGCAGATTTATATTTCTTTAGATCCTTTCTGTTCGGCTGCCCAGGAGGATAATTTAAAAGAAGATTTGGATAAGCTGATTGGTGATGGGTATTTTAATTTTGTTGCCAATAATATTGCTCATATTCAGATGTTGAAGGGGCAGAAGGTCAATGTTATTGCTGGGCCTTACCTTTATACTTTTAACCGCTGGGCGGTAAGCTGGCTGGAAAATCAGGATATTGGGGCTTTTATTATGCCTTATGAAAATTCAAGGCGGAATTTGGAAGCGACCTACGAAGCTGATGTCAGAAGCAGGGTTTTGGTGCCGATTTTTGCTTACCCGGCTTTGTTCCGTATGCGGTTTAAGCTGCCGGAAGATTATGATTTTACCTATTTTGAGGATAAAGAGGGCAAAACTTTTAAGGTGTCTTCAACCCAGGACGGTTCTTTTGTTATGCCGGAAGAGCCTTTTTCGATTGTTGATAAGGTGAATTTTATCAGCCAGGCTGGTTTTAAGCGGCTTTTGATTGATTTTTCTAAGACAAAAGTAAATAGAGGCCAGATAAAGGCGATTTCTGCCTCAATGGCTAAGGGACAGGCTTTGCCGGATGTTTCCCGCTTTAACTGGAAGGATGGTTTTTACAATCCTCAGCAGATAGAAGATTATAAAGCCGCCAATGAAAGGGCTGCTGCTGCAAAAGCAGCCGGACAAAATCCTCGACGAGGAAATCGCCCGGCCGCCGGTGGAAGAAATTCTCCTTCAAAAATGCCTAAAAAGAAGAATTCCCGTTCACCAATAAGGAGAAAGTGACCTCTAAAACCTGGACAATTTAGAGGCTCCCTTAAAACACCGTTTCTTCTACAGGGCTTTCAACACATTTAGTAACAAGGGCTTCGACAGGAATATTTTCCTTGTCGGAGTCCTTTTTATTTTCACCGTTTTTTGAAAAAGACGGTTTGTATTCGATATGTTCTGCGACGATATAAACTTTGCTCATGGTCTTATTATCATCAGTTTTCCATACGTCCTGTTTTAGTCGGCCTACGACTCTGACGCCCCGGCCCTTGTAACCTTTCTTTTCGCAGTATTCGGCCATTTTTCCAAATGTTTCTACATCAAAAAATGATACTTCTTCGACTCCTTGATCATTTCTGTTTTTGTAAAAACGATTTACTGCAAGCGAAAACTTACACACCTTAAATCCTTCTGCCGGTTCTGAAAGAACGGCATCTCTCACCAGATTCCCTTCAACAATGATAGAATTCAAATTGTTCATAAAATACCCTCAGTTTAAATTTTGTGACGTCTGGCCAGACTGTCGATGTTTTCACAAGCGTTTTCAGTGTTTTCAGCGTTTTCCTTAAAAACCTTGCATATATATAATTGATTTAATGTGCGAAAAAAGGAAATGAGAACAGGAAAAAAATGCAAAAAATGCAAAAAAAAATGGGAAATTTCCGCAAAAAAGTGCAAAAAAGTGAGAAAAGGCGAGAAAAACTGCATACGGCGTGCAAAAAAAGGCGGTTTCGGGGGAAAAATTATGCAGGCCCCCTTAGTGTTTAGATCTGGCGTTTAGCCCTGGTGTTTATCCGAAAAATTGCTGACAAGCCGCAAAATGTAGAGGGTAACGTACTCGGTGAGGGCTTTTTCTTCATTAATTTTCTGCATATTCGGGGTGTTTACCAAAGTCCTTGCAAGTCCTTCAACACGTTCGCGGGTAAAACTTGTGCCTGTGAGTGTTTTTGCAACTTTGCGGGTGTAGTCGCGGATTAAAGAGTTTACATCTTCGAGAAGATTATTGTAGGCTTCTTTTGAAATCATCTTGTTCCACTGTTTGGTAAGATAATTTAATTCGCGGTCCAAAGTAGAACCTTCCGGGATTAAATCTTTTGTGATTTCTTTGGCGGCAGAAGCAAGGGCTTCGGCCCGGCTGACAGGTTTCGCGGCAGAAGCCTTGTTTGCAGAAGCCTCGGCGGCAGAATCTTCCAGGAGTTCGTCCAGGGTGGCAGGTTTTGCTGATGTCTGACTTTTTTTCTGCTTGTTTTTTGCTTTCTTTTTTGAGCTGAAAAGCGAAATAATCCAGGAAAGAATTGGAACTGTGTAAATAAAAGGCAGGCGGGATTTTGCATTTGCAAGGATTTTGGAATTGGAAAGCATGAGCAGTTCACTGTAAGACATGAGTTTGCCATCGGTAAAAAGATGGAAGCCTTCCATATTTTCATCATCCTCTTTTTCATAAGCAAGAAGATTCATAAAGGCGGCATTTAAAAGTGCGTACAAAACCGGGGAATTTTTTTCTACCAGGTCGTGCAGGCAGGCTTCAAATTCCGAGGCGTTTGTCATTTCTGGCAGTTTTTCATAATTCAAAAGTGATTTATACCAGGATTTTTCCAATTCTTCTTCGATTGTTCCATGTGCTTCATTACAGAGTCTGACAACAACCTGAATCACCTTTTTTTTGTAAACGTAATAGCGGGTTCCCGATTCAACTTTAAACACCAGAAGTGTAGGGAGTTCATGAGAATCTCCCTCTGTTGTCATTCTTTGTAAAAATTCCTTCAAATCATCTTCACTGTACTGGCCATAGAGGAGGCGGCCATTTTGATCGTGAAATTTCAAAATCTGATTCATTGAATAAAAAAATGGAGCTTTTGCCAGTTCACCTTCCAGGGCTTTCAATGCTTCTTCTCTTTTGTGTTCCTGCTGGAATTTGGCCTTTAAATACGTGGAATAAATTTCCAGGATTTGGACTGACTGCAAAACATTTATATCTTCAATTGTGCGGTCCTGGATTTTTTCAAAATCCTGGCGGATTAAATAAAGGGTCTGATTCCAGATGTAATAATCATCACCATCTGTAAATTCTGCAAACTGATAATTTTCTGTATCTACAAAATGTGAATAAAAATTGCGGATAGAAATTTCTTTTGTAGGATTTGTGCTTCGGAGTTTTTTCAAATAAAAATCGTGGGATTCTTCTTTTTTCAAAACCTTGCGGACTTTTTGCTGGGCTGTGTCCAAAAAAACTTTGATTGGAACGCAGGCAGGTATCAGAAGGGCTGGAACTTCCTTGGAAAATTCTATGATATACAAAAGTTGCGATTTAGAATTGTCTTTATCGATGATGGCAGGAAAATACTGGCTGGCAAGTTTATGTTCCAGGGCATTTACAGGGAAAAGTTTTGGCAAGTCGGTGATTATCGGGTAAAAAAGTGAATCATTTTTCATGATTTCTTTGTAATGGTTGGCAAAATGCATGGCAAAATATGCGATGGAAACGATGATTTTTTTGTTGTTGTTTGAGATTACGGCTACCAGGTGTTTTTCCGACAGCCCCTGAAGTTCTGCTTCGACGGTGGAAGTGGCATCTCCCAGATATTTTACCAGTTCAGACTGTTCTTCTACGTGGTGTTCTGCATATTTTTTGACGTAAGCACAGAATTCTCGTAAATCAATAAATGGTGATTTAGATTTTTCTGCATAGTAGCGGATTATAGAACTTAAATTTGAAGTTGTTGCCATTTTTTTTTCACCTCTGTTGTGTCATGGCAGTTCTAAAAATTAGAGACTACCTTATTTTAGATTATCGGGATTTATGTGGCAAGGTTTAGGGGATTTATTTGGGGGATTTTGCGAAGTGGCGGGCAGCATATTTTACCCGCCATTAGATTTTTATTTTTCTGTTTTTTTATTCTCCTCCTCCTCATCATCATCATCTTTATCAGAAAGAAGAGCATTTAAAACTGCGTAAATTGGGGTTGCCAACAGCCAGATAATCCAGGTTCCTCTCCAATTTAAAGTAAGAAAACTGATTAAAAAATAAAGGAAGGTGATTGTAGGCCAGTAGGCGGTTTTCAGGATTTTTTCTGCTTTGTGATGATTTTTCTGAGTCTGTGGTTGTGCTTGCCACTGTGCCTGTTCCTGATCGTTTGCATTTTCAGCTCCGGCAGACTGTTTTTCCTCTTTTACATTATCCTTTTTTTCCTGCAAAACTTCCGCAATTCCTAAATCTTCGGCAAGCTCTTCCAGATTTCCGAATTCCGCAATTACTGTGCCGATTGCTTCGTTTTCGCTTTTTCCCTGGCTGACCAGCTCGGTGTATTTGTCCTCCATCATCTGCAAAAGTTCTGATTTTCCCTTCAAAACTTTTTCTGTCTGAGGCAGGTTTTTGAACATTGTTTCAAGATAATTTTTGATTGTTTCCATAATTTTCTCCCTTCTTAAAAATTGTATTTTTTAGCTGTCCTTTTGGTGCTTTTCCGTTTTTTTATGTTTCTATGAATTTTTCTACAACTTCCTGGGTTAGTTTCCACTCGTCGCATTTTTCTTTGTAGTAAAGCCGACCTTTTTCTGTGATACGATAATAAGTCCGCCGCTTTCCACTTTCCGCAATCTGGGAATAAGATTCAATATAACCGTTTTCTTCCAGGCGGGTAAAAGCCGAATAGAGGGTCGTTTCTTTGATGATGTATTTTTCCTCAGTCAAAGATTTTATCTGCTTAGAAATTTCATAGCCGTATGACGCTTCTTTTAAGAGCAAAAATAAAATCATTGTGTCGTTGTAACCTCTGATTACATCACTACTGATTGAAAGCATTTTCACCTCGTTTTATGCTATGTCTGACGATACAACGTCTGTCATAGTATGTCTGACATAGTATAATTTACAAGCCAATCATCTTCCTGTCAAGCCGTAATTTTCATTTAATGCCATTTAAGGGAGCTTCTAAAAATTGCAATTTTTAGGAAACTTTGCCTTTAATTGCAATAAAAGTGATAAAATCATAAAATATCAAAATGATAACTTCAAACAGAATGAATGGTCTGCATCCCTATGTTCCAGGTGAGCAGCCAAAAGACAGAATTTACATAAAATTAAACGCTAACGAAAATCCTTATCAGCCTAGTCCAAAAGTGACTGAGGCACTTGTTGATTTTGTGACTTCACATCCCGAAAAACTGGGACTTTATCCTGACCCTGATTCTCTGGAACTCCACGAAGCCATTGCCGAAATGTTGAACCAGTCTGGTGGCGTTCTTTGTCGTGCCCAGGTTTGTGATGGCAAAGTCACCCCAGCTCCGGAAGATAAAATCCCATTTACCGTAACTTCTGATATGATTTACACCGGAAATGGTTCTGACGAAGTTTTGTCTTTCCTTTTTTACGCATTTTTTGATTCTGGTAAAAAATTTGTTTTGCCGGAATTTACTTATTCTTTTTACCCGGTTTATGCAGGTTTTTATGATATTCCTATGGATCAAATCCCTTTGAAAGATGATTGGTCTTTGGATTGCCAGGCTATGCTGGATCACGCTGGTAAAAATAAGGGTGGAATTATTTTTGCAAATCCTAATGCCCCGACAGGGCTTGGTTTAACTCGTGACCAGGTGAGGGAAATGCTCAAAAAGGCAAGTCCAGACGAGATTTTTGTTGTAGACGAGGCTTATGTTGATTTTGGCGGCCAGTCTTGTATTCCGCTTCTGGCTGAATTCAAAAATCTTGTGATTGTAAGGACTTTTTCTAAATCTTTGTGTGGGGCTGGCCAGAGACTTGGCTATATTGTTGCGAATCCTGAACTTGTAAATATTGTGACGACCGTAAAAAATTCTGTAAACCACTTTCCGATTGACGCTTTGGCCCAGGTGAGTGGAAAAGCGGCTTGCGGAGACTTGGCTTATTATGTTAAAACTTCGAAAAAAGTTGCAGAAGAACGGGATCGCTTTTATGATTTCTTTGTAGAAAAAGGATTTTTTGTAATAAAAAGTCAAACAAATTTTCTGTTTGCCCGACATAATCAGATTTCGGGTTTGGATCTTTACAAAAAAGTAAAAGAACAAGGCCTTTTAATCAGACATTTTGCGACTGCCGGAATTGAAGATTTTGTCAGAATCACAATCGGCACAAAGTCAGAGATGGATGAATTGAGGAAGGCTTTTGAGGAGATTTTATGAAACTATTAGTTCTTTCTGATTTGCATGCTCACAATGCTGTTTTGGATAAGATGGATGAGCAGTTCAAAGAAGCTGATGCCGTAATTTTTGCCGGGGATTTTGCGGAATGTTTTAAGCCTGAAACTGGAAAGGCTGCCCTGGAAGCCCTGTGTGCTAAGCACGAAGCAATTTTTGCGGTTTTGGGAAATTGTGATAATGAAGATTTTCTAGAAGACCTGGAAAATCAGGATGTGAGTGTAGAAAAAGCCCTGGTTTTTCACGAAGGTCTTGCTTTTGCTGGTAGTGGTGGCGGAAGTAAATTTACTGGTAAAACAGAATTTGAACGTACAGAAGACGAAATTATGAGTGATTTTGATATTGTTTTGAATTCTGTTGAACAGACTGGAGATAAATCTTTGTGGAAATCTTTGATTTTAATCAGCCATAATCCTCCGATTTGCGGAAAACTGGATTCTTTTGATGGAGTTCACCACGCAGGCAGCCAGAAATTTACGGATTTTATCCAGAAATACCAGCCTTTGGCTGTAGTTTGTGGTCACATTCACGAAGGAACTGGAATTGATAAAATTGGGGAAACCGTAGTCATAAATCCTGGTAGTCTTGGCGAAAAAGAAACTTATGTCTGGCTGGAAGTGGAAAAAGATGGAGACGGCTGGAAGGTTCTTAAAACGGAACTAAAAAGTTTATAAATGGACTCTTTGAAAAAGAATCGAAGATGATTTTTTAGAGATGCCCTTAAATTGTGCTATTCTTTAGATGGGGGTTTTTATTGAATAGGAAAATTAAAACAGGATTTTTCTTTTGTATTTTATTTTTTGAAGGGATAGGGCTTTTTTGTCAGTCATCATTTGCCCACATCTCTCTGATTACTTTCCGTTCAAATCTTACATATACAATTGGTGAAGATACTCAAACTTACACAGCAGAAAGAAATTTATCCCCTTTCTCGATAAATAAATTTGAAACGACTTATTCTCTCTGGTATACGGTAAAAAATCGGGCTGAAAAAATCGGCTATCATTTTGAAAATCCTGGCCAGGGCGGTTCTTTTGGAAAAAGAGGGGCTGCCCCTACCGAAGAAAACAAGACCCAGCCGGTGACTGCTATCAGCTGGTACGATGCAATTGTCTGGTGTAATGCTTTGTCCGAAATAAAAGGGAAAAATCCCTGCTATACCTACAAGGGTGAAATTTTGCGGGATTCCAGCGATACTGCTGCCTGTGATTTGTGCCAGTGTGATTGGGCTGCAAATGGTTACCGTCTGCCGTCCGAAGCAGAGTGGGAATATGCAGCCCGCAGAACTAAGACGGGCTTTCAGCGTGGGGATTTAATCAGCGGTCAGTTTTCTGATGACAGCGAGGAAGGGCTTTTGTATGCCTGGACTTTTGAAAATGCCGGGGCGTCCAGAATTGTAGGAACTGCAGGTCTGCCTTTTGCCCCTGAATCTGTTGCCATGCCCGCTACAGGAAATGCAAATGCTGCCGGAATTTTTGATATGAGCGGCAATGTCCTGGAATTTTGCTGGGATTGGTTTGAAGATTACACCAGCGATGATCAGTACGGAGCCCCAGTTGGCTTTGAAAGGGTGAGCCGGGGGGGCAGCTGGTCGGAATACACTTTATTTTTGTATGCCGGAGACCGCTATCACTATGACCCGAACGAATGTTACAACTACATGGGCTTCCGTTTTTGCTGCACTGCTGATTAAGGGGAGCTCTGAAAAATCCTTATTTTAGATTTTTTTCCTGCTTTTTTAATTTTTTCTTTTCCGCTTTTATTTTTTTTCTCTGATTTTTGGAAATTTTTCTGGAATTTCTAAGGCTTCTGATGGAATTTTTATTTACGCTCAACAAAGCCCAGCTTATGGCTACGGAAATAAGACAGAGAACTGTGGCACAAATTACCGGAATATATCCCAAAAAATTTTGGAATGGCAGGTCAAAATTCATGCCAAAATAACTGGTCACGAAGGTTGGGGCCATCATTACCAGGTTTATGACGGCAAGTTTTTTCATTACGACGTTAAGGTTGTTGGATGTGACCGAAGAAAATGCGTCGATAACTGCAAAAAGAACGTTTGTATAGGTGTCGGCCATTTCTATAGCCTGACGATTATCAATCACTACGCCTTCAACAAAATCCAAATCATCTTCGTCAAATTTAATGAGTCGGGTGTTTTTCATTTTTTGCAACAAAAGCGAATTACTTTTGAGGGAAGTTGTAAAAGTGAACAAAGATTTTTCTAAGCCCAGCAAAAGGAGGATTTCTTTGTTTTCAACTTCTTCCCGCATTTCGCCCTGGATGCTGGTAGACCGTCGGTTTATTTCTTTAAGGTAACGCAAAAAGTTCAAGTTGGCCCGGTTAATGATGTGGACAATGAACGATGGAAAATCATTGAGGCGGACGTTGCGAACCCGGTTTGCACCAAAATCTTTGAGAACTTCGTTATCTGTCCAGCAGATGGTGATGATGATTTTACCTTTGATGATGATACCGATTGGAACTGTAAAATAAGGGGTTTCGGCCGCTGGATCATAACAAGGAACTCGGACGATTGTAAGAATGTAGCCGGAATCGCCGTCTTCCATTCGGGAAAGTTCGTCCGGGTCTAAAATATCCAGAATATGGTCTTGCTCAAGCTGATATTCTTCCTGGAGGAGGGTTGTTTCGTCGCGGGTAACGTTTCGGGCATCGACCCAAAGTGGAAGATTTTTGTCGATAGAGTCTTTTTTTGTCTTTGTGAACTGGCTGTCAATTTGCTGCCAATATGTAATCATATTTTGCTCCAAAAGAAATCTGATTTTGCAGATTTAGTGTGTTTTGAAGCCTTCTGATTTTGAGGATTTGGGATAACAGGAATTGTTATTTATTCTCGGAATGCAGGAGGCTGTTTTTTTTGATTAATGAAAATATGGGATAACTCGAACCGCTGTCCATATTCGCCTCCTGGTAAAAAAATATTTTTGTCAAACTGACTGCTTGAATTGTAATGAATAGCGGGAAATATGGCAATGATTTTTTTGAGGGTGTGGGCTGGGGGCGTTGCGTGGGGGATTCCCCACTAGGAGGGGCTGGGGAAGACTTTTCCCTCCTAAAAAAGCGAAATTCGATGAATTTTTAAAAAATTCAAAAAAAATGAAAAAAAATTTCGGAATTTTTGGTAAAAAACGCATTTCGCGTCAATTACTATTGTAGGAGGAAAATTTTTTGGGACACGCGATTTTTGCTTTTATTAAAAACTTGAGGGGCTTTTTGTTAGTCGCTTTCTGTTGGCTCTGTTTTTGTCATTTTGCGGTTGCGCAGGGACGGTACTACAGTTGGGATTTTTCAAATTGCGAAATTAAAGACATTCTTTATGCTATGAGTCTGGATTCCGGGATTTCGATTGTGGCCGATGACACTGTCAGTGGCAGCGGTGACTTGAAATTTGCGGGGAAGGATTTCGATGCTGCTTTTGAGACTTTTTTGAACGCGAATCGTTTGTTTGTAAAACGAGGTGAAGAAATTTGGACGGTCAGTAAGTTTTCGATGAAAAACGAAAATGGTTTGTTTTTTGTTGCGGCTTGTGACATGCAGCCTCATCAGATTTTGGAAAAGCTTTCGTATGAATTGAAGGCGGTTCTGACTTTTGATTCGCTGCCGGGACAGAAGATTTCTTTCAGGTTTAATGGAATTTCTGAAGATTTGTTGATGGAGGCTTTGGCTAAACGTTTTGGAAGCTATGAGGTTTTGAAAAGCGAAGCGGGCTATCACTTTAGTAAGAAAATTGAAACCAGAAAAAATGAAGCTGTGGACGGTTACTGTCGGATTGAAAAGGCTGGGGAAGGTTTTGCGGTTGACGTCAGGGATTGCAAATTCGCTGATGTGATTGAAAGACTTTTTTCGCTCGCTGGAAACGGCTCTTTGCCTAAGAATTTTTGTTTGCTGGCAGGCGGGGACGCGAGATTGCAGAGATCGGTTTTTGAAGGCATAGATTTTACCGACACCCTTGCAAAATTGTGTGGCCAGGCCGGGTGTGCATTTGTTCTGGACAAGGATATTTTCTACATCTTTTTGAATGGGAATTCTAAGAACGAACTCATTACTGGAAACAGGGTTTGGAAAAAATTCTCATTGAAATTTACAAAGGCCCAGGAATTTTTCTCTTTTTTGAACAAAAAAATCGGGAAGCTGGAAACGATTGCCTTGCCAGACGAATCATCTTTTTTGTGTCTGGCAAGTAAATCGGAAGAGGCGGAAATCTTAGAACTGATTGGGAACGTGGATCTTAATCAAAAAACTTATCTGGTAAATCTGAAATATTTAAAACCTTCGGAATTTATTAATTATCTGCCGCCGGGAATTGATAAATCGGCTTTGTTTGTGGCGGACGAATCTTCCAATTTGTATTTTAAGGGGACGGAAAGTGCTTATAAAAACCTGCTGGAACAATTGGAAATTTGCGACAGGCCTGTAAAACGCCTTAGTTACGATTTGTTGATTTTGCAATATGACGAAACGAGCCAGAAAAACTGGGCCTCGTCGATTTCGGCGGACAGAATGGGGCTGGGAGACCGCAATTCTTTGTCGGCAACGCTGGGGTCTGTTATGAACTTTAACATGAATGTGGTGACGGCTTTTGGGCTGGACTTTGCCCTGGATTTGCAAAATTCGCTTGAAGAGAACAAAACTAAGGTTTTTGCGGATACGACTTTGCATGGAATTTCGGGTAAAAAAATCAATTTTCAGAATACAAATACTTATCGTTACAGGGACAACAATGTGGATCCGGACACCGGTCTGCCAATTTATTCGGGGGTGACCAAGGAAATTTCTTCGGGAATTAAGCTGGATATTTTGGGCTGGGTTAGTGGGGACGGAATGATTACATCGACGGTGACGGCCTCTGTTTCCAGACAGGGAACTGATACGAGTGCGGCTACGGGAAATCCGCCACCGACTTCGGAAAAGGTGATAACGACGGAGGTCAGGGGCAAAAGCGGGGAACCTGTAATTTTGAGCGGACTGGTTCAAAAAGCGGATTCTAAGCAGGAAAAAAGAGCTCCATTTTTGTCAAAAATTCCGCTTTTGGGGAATTTGTTTAAGGCCAAGGAGACGACTAAGGAATATTCGCAGATGGTGATTTATCTGGTGCCTCATCTGGAAGATGGGGATGTGGTGGAACCGGCTCCCCACGATGAGGAATGGGCGGAGAGGAGGATTTGTGGTTTTGCGGAGCTTTTGGGGGTGGATATGGCTGATGGATTTTGATATTGAGGGGGAGGATTTTGAGACCAGGGGCGGAAAAGTTTTTTGGGGGTGTGGAAGTCACCTTGGGGGATTGCGTTTTGATTTCTGGAGGGAAATTTCCCTGGTCGGTGGCTGGCTTAGCGCTGGGAGCCCCGCCGCAGGCGTTCCGGAGTGAGCGAAGCGAACGGAGGAATGAAGCGATAGCGGAAGGGCGGACATAGCGACGGCACTTGGCTGCCAAAGGCTGGCAAGTGCCGGAAGCCCCTTATTTTCTGAAATACTAACAACGCGTAAGGCGGAAAATTAAAAGGAGAAGCGATGTTTGAGTTTAAATTGACGCCGGCTTATTGTCTTTTTAATGGGACGGCAATTATAGAACAGCATGGTTCTGAAATTTTATTTATGGTTGAAAATCTGGAAGATGTGGTTTTGCAGGGGAGGCTGAAAAGGGCTTTTAACAATTATCTGCAAACGGTTTGTAAGTTGGAGGATTGTCCAGAGGAGTACAAGGGGGAGAGTAAAATCCACTTTGTGAAAGGCAGTCGGGATCAGCTTAGGCACTGTGTTTCGGGCTTGTACAAGGTTGATTTGAAGGATGGAGAAGGGCTGGAAGCTAAAAAATCGGTGGAAAACCAAAAAGAGGCGGCTGCAATTTTGCTTTTGGACAGTATTTTGCACGAAGCCAGGGAAAAAAAAGCGACGGATATTCATATCGAAAAAAATTGTGTGAGGTTCAGGATTTGCGGGCGGCTGGAAAAAGAACTGGAACTGCAGGCTGAAAGGTCTGGGGAGCTTGTACAGAGAATAAAACTTTTGGCGGGTATGAATGTTATTGAGAGGCATAAATGTCAAAACGGCCGCTTTGTTTACGGAAAGTCCAATCCGATTTTTGTGAGGGTTTCTACGGTGGCTGTAATCGGGACAAATTATCTGGGGGACGAATCTGTTGTACTCCGTCTGCTGGATACCAGCCGCATTCCTTTAACTTTGAATTTGCTGGGCTTTAATGAAAATCAGCTGGAAAAAATCAGGGAAATTTCCCACATGAAAAATGGTCTTGTTCTGGTTTGCGGACCGACTGGGGCTGGAAAGTCGACGACGGTGGCTTCGATTTTGGTTGAGCTGGAGAGGGAATCGAATGGGAAAATGAAAATTATCAGTATGGAAGATCCGCCGGAATATGTGATTCCCGGGGTAAGTCAAATTCAGGTTGATAAGGAGCATTTTTATTCTTATGACCAGACTTTGAGCCAGGTTTTCAGGCAGGATCCGGATGTAATTATGATTGGGGAAATTCGTGATGAAGTTTCAGCTTCGGTGGCTTTGCGGGCTGCTCTTACCGGGCATCTGGTTTTTGCAACTCTGCACACTGGAAGTCCTGGAGAAGCTTTGTTGCGTTTGGAAAATTTGGGTCTGGAAAGAAAACTGATTGCCTCTGTAATTTGTGGAGTCGTTTGTCAGGAACTGAATTATATGGAAGAAGGCTTTTATCTTTGTGCGGATGTTTCCCTTCCGAAAGAAAGATTTGCCTCAAAATTAGGAAAGTTCATGGCTTCTGAGGAGGTGGACGAATTGTTCACCCACGAAACAAATTACGAATCAGTTTTTGACCAGACTTTGCAGGCTTTGGGACGGGGAAAATTTTCTCATAAAAGGCTTTGGAAAGGAGGCGCACTTGATCAGAAAGTTCACAAAAGAATTGGCTGAGATTTTTGTAAAGCAAAATATCAGCATTACGGATGCTTTGCGTTTAATGATGAAAAAATCGGCAAGGGGTGGGGGATTTTTGACTGGAAATAAGGTGAAAAAAACGGCGGAATACCTTTTTAACGAGCTGGAATCGGGGAATTTTTTGTCTAATGCTTTTAAATCCTGTCCTTTTATCTTTTTTGATGATGTTTTTGTCTCTTTTATTGCAATTGCGGAAAAAAATGGGGATTTGAAATCGGCCTTGGAATTTTTGAATAAAAAATATGAAAGGCGGTATTTGAATAAGTCAAAATTGCTGGAAATCAGTTTTTATCCTTTTTTTGTGATAATTCTGGCCATCATTTTTTCCTGTTTTTTGTTCAAATTTTCAAACCAGGGAAATCCTCGGGAACTTGTTCATTATATTTTTTTGCTGATTTTGATTTGCTGCGGAGTTTTTTGGGGGATTTTTAGGATTATTTCGGAAGACAAACTGTATGAGGCCTTTTTGTCTATTGATTTTCTGGTCAAGGCTAAGGTGGATATTTCGTCGGCGGTAAAAAATGCGGCTTGCATTGTTGGGGAATCTTCTCGGCTGGGAAAAAGTTTTCTAGAAGCTGGCGAAAAGTTGGAGTTTGGAATGTCCTTGGAAAAATCTTTTTCTTTTGCGGATAAATATCAGGAGGCTTTTTATTACGCGGATTATTTGGG
>CAVFQN010000035.1:0-8316 GCA_963624615.1 Treponemataceae bacterium
TCTTACGGTGCAGAAACAAAAGGTTTGATTAAATCTTTGAACTCTGTAGCAAAAGTACCTTACAAATATTCTTTGGACGGTATTTCAAATACACAGACAATCAACCCTTCTGCTTTGGGACATGATGAAAACGAAAGAATTGACAACCTGGTAAGTGTTCTTGACGGATACTTCTCTAAGGGAGCTCACCACTTGAACGTAAACGTATTCGGTGTTGAAAAACTCAAGGATTGTCAGGCTCACCCAGAAAAACCTGAATATGCTAACTTCACAGTTCGTGTATCTGGTTACGCTGTACGCTTCATCAACCTTACAAAGGAACAGCAGGACGACGTTATTGCTCGTACTTGCCACGCTTCACTCTAGTCAGTTTTTTTTGATTAAGTGAAAAAGCCACTCCGACCAGGGATTTCTTGGTTGGGGTGGCTTTTTTTTGTCTGATTGTAATGCAAAACGCGTTTCAGCATCATAAAAATTGCTTCCCTAGTTACAGTTTTTCCTTTTTTTGAGTATGATAATTTTATGTTTGATTACTACTTTTTTGATTTGGACGGCACACTTACCAATCCCGCTCTGGGAATTACAAATTCTTTTAAGCACGCATTTACTGAACTTGGACTCGAAATCCCTTCATACGAAACCCTCTGCACTTTTATAGGACCCCCTTTAGTTACCACTTTTAAAAATTATTGTCATTTTACTGATGACCAGGCCTTGGTAGGAGTAAAAAAATACCGGGAATATTTTGCAAACAAAGGTCTTTTGGAAAACGAAGTGATTGAAGGCATTCCAGGGCTTTTGGAAAACTTGAAGGCTAAGGGGAAGCACCTGGTAGTTGCAACATCAAAGCCGGAAGAATATTCTGTCCGCATTCTGGAACATTTTGATTTGGCGAAATATTTTGACCATATTTGTGGCAGCAATATGGATGAAACCCGTAGTAAAAAATCGGAAGTAATAAAATATGCTCTGGAATCTTGTGGAAATCCTGATAAGTCCAAAGTGATTATGATTGGCGACCGCGAACACGATATTTTGGGGGCTAAAGAAAATGGCCTGAAATCTTGTGGCGTTTTGTTTGGTTTTGGAAGCCGCCAGGAATTGGAAAGGGCAGGGGCAGATTTTATTGCAGAAAAAGTAATGGATATTGTAGAAGAGATTTAGAAAGATGAAGTTTTTATCTTAAAAGGAAATCTCAAAAAATTGCAATTTTTTGAGATAACTTTGCCCATAAACTTCATAATCAAAGGTTCGGAATTTATTGGAAAATTTAAGCTCAAAATGTTAGACTTTTGCCATGTCATACGTAAAAGCATCAACCCAATACAAGAGAGAAAATAAACCGGACTACGGCCGCGAAAAAATCGAGATTCTCTATCAGGATCAGTGGCTGGTAGTCATAAATAAACCTTGCGGGCTTTTGTCCGTTCCTTATCCGGGAAGCAAAGTCCGCACGGCCCAGTCAGTTCTCGAAGACATTTTGCGGAAACAGGGGGAAGTCAATTCTAAACACAAACCTTATGTGGTTCACCGCCTGGATCGGGATACTTCCGGAGTGATGATGTTCGCCCTAACCGAAGCTGCCCAGCAAAAAATCATGAATACCTGGCATCAAATGGTGACCGAGCGACTTTATCACGCCCTGGCAGAAAAAAATCCTAGAGCCAATAATTTTGATTATGATTTGGCAGAGTCTGGGATTATTGATGATGATATTGCCCAAAATGCCCACAATGTCGGATTTGTTCCAAAAGCCGGCCAGGTGGATAACAAAGGCCATCAGTTTAAAACCGTCCATGCCAGAACTCATTACAAAAAGCTGATTGATGGCCCTACCCATGTTTTGTTTGAACTTTCGCTGGATACCGGCAAAAAAAATCAGATTCGAGCCCACCTGGCAGCCCATGGCTATCCTCTATCTGGCGACGAAGAACACTGGGCTCATACCGACCCTTTTCACAGACTTTGCCTGCATGCCAGAACTTTGGAATTTGACCATCCATTTACAGGTCAGCATTTAAAATTTGAAGTTCCAGAGCCAGAAGATTGGGGAAAATACGCTGAAAAAGGGGATAAGCATCCAGAAAAGCCAATTTGGGATCAGACCTTCAAGGCTGATAATCACAAGACTGGCAAAAAAACAGGCAAAAAGGATTATGATGACGGCTACCTGGTGGGCGAGCGAAAATTATCCCGAAAAAAAGCAGCCCACATGGATTTTATCCAGCAGGGAAAAAATCACAGGTAATTTGCTAGCGGTTGGGAAATGACAGAAAAATCACCCAATAACCGGCAAAAAATCACAAAAAGGAAAAGCGTAAAAACTAAAAGCGTATAGAGAGGATTTTATGGCAGAAAAACAGGTTATTTTCAGAAAGGCGACAGTGACAGATGCTCCGGAACTTTTGGAAATTTATTCATATTATGTAAAAAATACGGTTATCACTTTTGAATGGGAAGTTCCCAGCCTGGAAGATTTTCAATCCCGCATAACAAATACCCTGAAACGCTATCCTTATATTCTTGCTATTATTGATGATAAAATTGTCGGCTACGCCTATGTCGGACCTTTTAAAAGCAGAGCATCTTATGATTGGTGTGTAGAAACTTCCATATATTTGCACAAAGACCAGAGAGGCCACGGAGTTGGAAAAAAACTTTTACTGAAACTGGAAGAAATCCTCAAAAAAATGAATATTTTGAATGTAAATGCCTGCATTGCTTACGCCGACCCCGAGGATCAATATCTTAAAAATGCAAGTTTCCGTTTTCATCAAAAAATGGGCTACAGGTTGGTGGGACAATTCAAAAAATGTGGCTACAAATTTAACCGCTGGTATGATATGGTCTGGATGGAAAAGTGGATTGGTGACCATGTCGAAAATCAGCCGGAGGTTATTAGTTTTTGTGATGTGGGGATTGGGGATTGAGGGGTGAATAAAAGGCGCTTCTCCAATTTTTCTACTTGTTATATTCCCGATTTTGACAGATAATAGATACAACAAATTTTCAAGGAGAATTTATTTATGGAAAACAACAAACAACATGCAGGAAAATTGTTTCTCAAGCTTGCTATAGCCATCGCAATTATAATGGTTGTTTTGAATACAGTTAATGCTTTTATCATTGTAAGATACACACATTCCAGGGTTGAATCTTTACAGTCATCCCGCTATCAAGATTTGGCAAAAAGTTATGCCCAAAATATCAGCAAAACAATCGAAGAATATAAGGCTCGTCTTGATTATTATGTAAATGCTGATATTGTTGCCACACAAGATACTGAACAGATTGTAGGCTGGCTTATAGACCATGAAGATAAGCGTTACAGTAGTTTTGATTATGTTGCCTGGGTAGACAAGGAAGGTGGATTTTATTCTGATGTAGGCTCTCAGACTTCTGTTGTTGACCGCGATTACTTCCGGGCAATTATGTATGAAGGTAAGGATGTTTTTATTGATAATCCTGTAGCTTCAAAGACCACTGGTCGTACAATCATTCACGTTGCAAAAGCTGCCAAAGTTGATGGCCAGACAGTAGGATTTTTCTGCGCTGTAATTGGAATTGAACATCTTTCGAATATTTTGGACGACATTGATATGGGAGATAACGGTCTTGTAACCCTCTTCTCTGGAACTAATTCTTTGATTGCAAAAAATGGTTCAGAAACTATTATGGCAGTTGTTGATGAATTGTCTTCTAATATAGATTATGCAAAACAAAACCTGGAAATGCTTGCCGAAAGTGGTGGAGATTATTATGTATCAGAATTACCAGAAATAGGAAAAGTTTTGAACATTTCAGAACCTGTTGATGGTACAATGTGGAACATGGTTGTAATTCTTGAAGAAAATGTAATTGTAGAACTTGCCTTGAGAGTTCGCGACTTTATGATTTTCTTGAATGTTATCATCATTGTTCTTGTAGTTGCTGTTACAGTTTGGGTTCTTTACAGGGCAATTAAACCTTTGCAGGTTGTTCAGAGTGCTATTAAAGATATTTCTTCAGGAAAGGCTGACCTCACAAAACGAATTACTATTAATGCCAGCAATGAAATTGGTAATGTTGTAGACGGATTTAACCAGTTCTCTGCTAAATTGCAGGATATTATGATTGCAATTAAAGAGACTAAAGATACTCTTGTTAAAGCTGGTGATGATTTGGAGTCTTCAACATCAGAAACCGCCGCTGCTATCACAGAAATTATTGCCAATATTGGAAGTATGGGAGCAAGTATCAATACCCAGTCAGATAGCGTTACAGAAACTGCCGGGGCTGTAAATCAGATTGCTTCAAACATCGAATCTTTGAACAATATGATTGAATCTCAGTCTTCTGCCGTAACTCAGGCTTCTGCCGCTGTAGAAGAAATGATTGGAAATATTAATTCTGTAAGTAATTCTGTTGGTCACATGGCAGAACAGTTCCATGAACTTCAGGAAAAAGCAATTATCGGTTTGCAGATGCAGGATGATGTTTCTAACAAAATCGAAATTATTGAATCTGAATCAGTTGCCTTGCAGGAAGCAAATACTGTTATTGCGGATATTGCCGAACAGACAAACCTCCTTGCTATGAACGCGGCAATCGAAGCGGCTCACGCTGGTGAGTCAGGAAAAGGATTCTCTGTTGTTGCTGATGAAATCCGTAAACTTTCTGAAAATTCAACTTCACAGTCTAATTCAATTGGTATGCAGTTGAAAAAGATTATTGATTCTATCAATGAAATGGTTTCTGCTTCTGAACAGGCTCACCAGTCTTTCCTGGCCGTTTCTACCGGTATTCAGACTACAAACGACCTTGTTCAGGAAATTTCAAACTCTATGTCTGAGCAGCAGGAAGGTTCTCGTCAGATTTCTGAAGCCCTGAGTGCCATGAATGATTCTACATCTGAAGTTCGTACATCTTCTTACGAAATGTCTGAAGGAAACAAGGCAATTCTGGTAGAAATCAAAAAACTCCAGGATGCAACTTTCACAATGAAGTCTGGTATGGACGAAATGTCGGTTGGCGCAACTCAGATTAATAAAACTGGAACTGACCTTACAAACATTTCTGAACGAATGAAAACTTCTATTTCTCAGATTGGCGAACAGGTAGACCAGTTCAAAGTGTGATAGAAATTGCGGTAAAACGTAACTTCTAAAAAATACCAGCGTCATAATGCTGATTGAAACCTTCGGTTAAGTAGTGTAGATTACTTCCGAAGGTTTTTTATTTTAGGGAAAAAGGTGGTGCAGAAAATGCAGGGATATATTCATCAGTTGGAAAGTTTTGGTTGTGCGGATGGACCTGGTAGTCGTTTTATTATTTTTTTTGCAGGCTGTCCTTTGCGGTGTCTTTATTGCCATAATCCTGATACCTGGAAAATGACTGATGGCAAACTTTATACGGTTGAAGAACTTTTGAAAGAGGCGGAAACTTGCCGGGCTTACTGGGGCAAAAAGGGCGGTATAACTGTGAGCGGAGGAGAGCCTTTGGCCCAAATTGATTTTTTAATTGAATTGTTTACCGAATGTAAAAAGCGGGAAATTAATACTTGCATCGATACGGCAGGCGGGCCTTTTACAAAAGAGGGAGTCTGGTTTGAAAAATTTAAAAAGCTGATGGGTGTGACTGATATTCTTTTGATGGATATAAAGCACATCAACGAAGAAGAGCACATAAAATTGACAGGTCATACCGGCAAAAATATCAGAGAGATGTTTTTGTACCTGGACGAAATCAAAAAGCCTATTTGGATTCGTCATGTTTTGGTTCCTGGTATTACCGATAATGACGAATATTTGACCCAGACTAGGGATTTTATTAGAACTTTGAACAATGTTCAGAGGGTGGAGATTTTACCTTACCATGGTTTGGGGATTATGAAGTACCAGGCTTTGGGAATTGATTATCCTTTGAAGGATTTGGAAAGCCCGTCAGTGGAAAGGGTACAGAATGCAAAAAATATTCTGGAATGTGATAAATACACAGGCTGGAAAGATTAGTTGAAGAAGGGGAGTTTTGGGGTAGCGCTGGGAGCACCTGCGAAGGCTGTTTCAACAGCCGAAGCAGAACAAAAAAGGGACACTATTTGTGGCCCTTTTTTGTTTGAGGGTTACCGAAGTGCGGACATAGCGACGGCAGGCTTGCCTGCCGGACCCTCCATACAAAAAAATCCCCTTGTTGAGAAGTCCATCAAAATTCATTATAATATTTGAGCATTTCTGAAGCTCGTCAGGGCGATTTTTTAGGGGTGACGAAGGCTGCCTTTTGTGGAAATGGCCTCGTGGAATTGTACAAATTTTGGAGTTCAAATCATGATTGAAAAGTGGGAAATTGTAATTGGTTGTGAAATTCATACTCAGCTTTTGACTAAAACTAAGGCTTTTTGTGCCTGTGAAAACCGTTACGGAGGTATGCCAGACACTCGCGTTTGTCCTGTTTGTCTGGGATTGCCGGGGGCTATGCCTCGTATTTCTAAGGGCTATGTTGAGTTGGGGGCTGTTGCCGGCCAGGCTTTGAATTGCAATATCGCACGATTTACGAAATTTGACCGCAAGCATTATTTTTATCCGGACTTGGCAAAGGGCTATCAGATTACTCAGTATGATATTCCACTTTGTACTGATGGTTATGTTGATTTGCCTTTCCGCGATTTTCCAAAAGATCAGCAGCCTGGTGGCGAAAAATGTCGTCCTTTAAATTTTAAGGGGCAGGATTGTATTGTTGAATCTAATGGCGAAAAATATCGTCGTGTTAGGGTTGAACGAATCCACCTGGAAGAGGACGTTGGTAAGTCTTTGCACTTGCAGGGGGCCCATTCTTATATTGACTATAACCGCTGTGGAACTCCTCTTATCGAAATTGTAACTAAGCCTGATATGACTTCACCTGATGAGGCTGCTTTGTTTATGCAGACTGTTCAGGAAATTCTTCGTTATGTAAAAGTTACGAATGGTAACCTGGAAGAAGGAAATATGCGTTGTGATGCCAACATCAACCTGAATATTTGGGAAGACGGTAAACTTTATCACACTCCAATTTCCGAAATTAAAAACTTGAACTCTTTCAAATCTATTCGCGAGGCTTGTACTTACGAGGCTCAGCGTCAGCTTAAGGAATTCCAGGAAGACCGCCAGGAATTTGTGGCTGGTTATAAAAATACTATGAACTGGGATGAGGATAAGGGCGTAACTCAGGTTATGCGTACTAAAAACTCTTTTGTTGATTACCGCTTTGTGGTTGAGCCTGATATTAAACCTTTTAGCGTAAGTGAAGAGCTGATTGCAAATGCCCTCAAGCAGGTTGGGGAATTGCCGGAAGCTAAACGTCAGCGTTACAAGAAAGAATATGGAATGACTGATTTTGATGTTGAAACAATCACTTCTACAAAAGATCTGGCTACCTTCTTTGAAGATGCGGCCGCTAAATCAAAAAATCCTAAAAAAACTGTCAACCTTATTCTTGCTGAATTGCTTGCAGTTTTGAACGAGAAAAAAGAAACTATAAATGATGTAAAAATCACTCCAGCTCATATTGCGGAACTTTCTGACGCCCTGGAAGCTGGCAAAATCACTTCAAAACAGGGAAAAGAAGTTTTTGCCGAGATGATGGAAACTAATAAAATGCCTTCTGTCATCATCAAAGAAAAAGGAATGGAAGTTGTAAGCGACGCTGGTGCAATTGATAAGATTGTTCAGGACGTTATTGCGGCAAATCCTAAGGCTGTTGAAGATTTCAAGAGTGGAAAAACTAATGTTGTGGGTTGGCTCATGGGCCAGGTTATGAAAATGTCGCATGGTAAGGCAAATCCAAAACAGGCTACAGAAATTTTGAATAAATATTTGGGCCAGATGTAGGTTTTCCAGCATCACTCCGTTTTCTAGAGTCTCTCCGGACTTGTTCCGGAGATTCGGCAGAATGTCTTGAAATGTAGTTTTTTACAATTTTCTACTATAAATTTTACATTGAAAATCTGTCATTTTACTCTTATAATTATAATATTGCGAAAACGTTTGCGTAATTTTTCGTGACGTTAAGTAATAGCAAAGTAAATTTTTATTTTGAGGAAATTGATGAAATACGGTTATTTTGACGATGACAAGGCTGAATATGTCATCACTCGTCCAGATACTCCTACTTCCTGGAGTAACTATCTTGGATCTACTGTTTATGGAGCTGTCATTACAAACAATGCCGGCGGTTATGGCTTCTACAAGTCAGGAGCACAGGGACGTTTTATGCGTCTCCGCTTTAACGCTGTGCCAATGGATCAGCCTGGCCGTTATTTTTATCTTCGTGATATGGAAGATGGTGATTTCTGGTCGGCTT
>CAVFQN010000036.1:0-2052 GCA_963624615.1 Treponemataceae bacterium
AAACTATCCGCAATCGCGTAAAAACTAGCTTTCGGTTCGTAATCACAATCCCACCACCGGGTATTATTCGTGTCATTTGAATAATAAGGATAATGATCCATCAGCCCAAACGAAGAAACGCAGGTTATATTCAAAGGTCCACCAGAGCTTGTATCCAGTTTTTTCAAAAGCCGGAAGATTGAACCATAACGTTCCGCCTGCAAATTAAATTCTTCTTCAGTTTCCTTATTTACAGGGATTGACCATTCAGTCAGCTGCAATTCCAATCCCAGCTCACCATATTTTTCCAAAGTCCGCCTGATATTCAAAAGACTAGGATTTTTCAAATCCCAGTAAGCCTGCATCCCAATTCCATCAATCAGACCTTTAGATTTCAAATCTTCACAAAGCTTGTAGATATAATTTCGCTTTGTGGCGTCCGTCGTGCTGTAATCATTATAAAAAAGTTTTACACCATCAGCCGCATATTTTCTGGCAATCTTAAAGGCAACTTCCGGATAATCACTACCAATCGTATAATACCAGAGATTTTTTTCATCACCATTCTTAGTTCTACACCTGAAAAAACTTTCCGAATCGCCGCCTGCCGGGTCGACCGCTTCGTTCACCACATCCCAACAATACACAACCCCAGGATAATTTTCCTGACAATAAGTCAAATACTGGCCGATAAAACTGTCCGCCCTCGAAATCATAGTTTCGCGGCCAACAAGTTCGCCATCAGATTTATAGCCTTCCTTGAAAAACCAGTCTGGAGCCTGGGTGTGCCAAACCAAAGTATGACCGCGCACGTTCACATCATTTTCCTGGGCCCAGGACAAAATCGGATCAACATTAGAAAAATCCAGAACAGGATTTTCATCACCATTTTTGGCATTTTCGATACTTTTAGTCTGCACCAAAATCGAAGAAGGCTTCATCAGATTTGTGCTGGTTGCACTTGAAAAATGAAAAGCCGCAAGTTCAGTGTATTCCCCGTGATTCATAGCCGAATTGCTGGCATTGTAACCAGTCATTCCACAACCGATTTTAAAATTATCAGCACAAATTTCACGAAGACTTTCCGCCCCGGAATCCTCATATTTTTTGAAAATTATCATAACCGGATAATCCGAATCCGGATTAAAAGCAACAGTCAAATATTTTCCATTAGGAAAAGCAGCCTGGCAGTAAGTATAAAAACTACCCTGATCCTGGCTAAAATCCACCTTTATTTTTCCGCCAGAACTTTCCCCCCCATCAAAATTTTCTGCATCCCAAAAATTCTGCCCCATAGCCGCAAATTCTTCCTGAGAATAAATTGTCCGATAACTTTCGTTCATCCGGATGTACATAGAAGCCAAATTCCCGGAAGCCAATTGCCCAGCCATCTTTCCAGTAATTTGCAAAAACTTTGAATCTGCATTTGAAAGTTCAATTTCCAGCCCCACCTCGCTTTCAGACTCGTTTTTCGCCACATTTTCACTTTTCTGGATACTTTCTTTTTCAACATTTTCCGCTTTTTCCTCGTCACAAGCAGAAAATCCAACCAATCCGCAGGCAAAAATTGCCAATCCAAATAAAATTTTCCTATCACAAATTCTTTTCATGCTTAAATTTTGCCACACCCCAAAGTTTTTTCAATAAGAGATTTTTCTTAGTAATTTTTTTAGATTTTTTGGCATTCCCCTCGCTTCGCTCGGGTCGGCAGTTCCGGGGTTCGCTAACGCTCAGTCTCCTCACAGGCCAGCCCATTCTGTGCCGGCCTGTTGCGGTGACCGCCTTCGGCGCCCCTCCATTGCCTAATGCGGAAAAAAGGCTCTGCATTCGCTTCTTCAAAACTCTATAAAATTTTCCAATTCTTCTATATAATCTCCTTATGATTGACGAATTTTTATTGCACAGTTTTGACATCGCAAAAATCTCTTACAAAAAAAATTTTCCTTTGGCCCAAAAATCAACTTTCAAAATTGGGAGTACAGCAGACCTTTTTATTAGGTCAAAATTCGAGTTTTTGAAAAGATATAAAATTTGGCAAAAACCATTGTCTTGCAGATTCATGTTTATGAAACA
>CAVFQN010000037.1:0-18551 GCA_963624615.1 Treponemataceae bacterium
CTGTTGTTGGAATTGTTCTTGGATGGATTATTCGCTGGATTTATGCCAGATTTCAATTAACTGCTTCTGAACAGAAAGCAGAGCGTGTTAAGCAGGAAGCAATACGAGAAGCTGAAGCACAGAAAAAAGAAATTTTGTTAAATGCAAAAGATGAGCTCATTCGGGAAAGAAACCAGCAGGAGCGGGAGAACCGTGAACGCCGAGCCGAAGTACAACGTTTTGAGGCAAGAGTAAACAAAAAAGAAGAACTCTTGGATCAGCGTGCGGCTGAGTTTGAAAAAAATGAAAAAGAGCTTGCAGACAGAAAATCTGCAATGTCTAAGAGAGAGTCAGAACTTTCAAAGCAGGAAGAGTTGTACAGACAGGAATTGGAAAAGATTTCTGGATTATCAGCTCAAGAAGCCAAAGATCTTATCATTAAGAACCTTGAAAATGACGCACGTCATGATGCCCAGGCTCTTATCAATAAGATTGAGCAGGAAGCTCAACTAACAGCCGAAAAGAAAGCCAAAGACATTCTTATCACAACAATTCAGAGAATTGCCCCAGAAACAACGAGTGATATTACTGTAACTACTGTTTCATTACCTAGTGATGAAATGAAAGGTCGTATCATTGGACGAGAAGGTCGCAATATCAGAACTTTGGAAACACTTACCGGGGTCGACATTATCATTGATGATACTCCAGAAGCTGTTGTTATTTCATGTTTTGACCCTGTTCGCAAGGAAATTGCAAAACAGTCCCTTGAACGTTTGATTTCTGATGGTCGTATTCATCCGGCACGTATCGAAGAAATCGTTCAAAAAGTTACTCATGAAATCCAGAATAAGATTTATGAAGAAGGTGAACGCTGTCTGTTCGATTTGGGAATTCATAATATGAATCCTGATGGAGTGCGGGCTTTGGGCCGTTTGTATTTCCGTACAAGTTATGGCCAGAATGTTCTTACCCATTCCAAAGAAGTTGCAATGGCTGCAAGTATGATTGCTGCGGAAGTTGGAGCAGACAGAGAACTTGCAAAACGTGCTGCCGTTCTTCATGATATTGGTAAAGGTGCTGAAAATGACAGTGACCAGAACCACGCAGAAGTTGGTGCGGAAATGGCACGTAAGATGGGGGAAAATCAGGCTGTGATTAATGCAATTGCTGCCCATCATAATGACGTTCAGGCAGAAACAGTTGAAGCTGTAATAGTTCAGATTGCTGATGCTATTTCTGCTGCCCGTCCAGGTGCTCGTCGAGAGACAATTGACAATTATGTTAAGCGTCTTGAAAATCTTGAAGCAATTGCAGAAGGCTTCCCTGGCGTTGAAAAAGCTTATGCTATTCAGGCTGGTCGTGAACTTCGCATTCTTGTTAATAACGAAAAAATCCCTGATGGTGATGTTAAGGAATTGGCAAGAAGTATTGCAAAACAGATTGAAAGCGATTTGCGTTATCCTGGGCGTATTCGTCTGACAATGATTCGAGAAACCCGTATTGTTGAATATGCTCGCTAGAATGTTTATATAAGGTTATCTCTAAAAGTTGCGATTTTTAGAGATGACCATAATTAGGAGGAAGGGGCACTTCGGTTTGAAGTGCTCTTTTTTTTTCATGAGTTTTTATGATTTTTATGATGTAGCGGTTGTTGGTGCTGGACACGCTGGAATTGAAGCTGCCCTGGCAACTGCAAGAATGGGATTAAAAACAGTTTTAATCACCCAAACTCCAGATGCAATTGGTAGAATGTCCTGCAATCCTTCCATTGGTGGAATTGCAAAAGGAAATATTGTTCGTGAAATTGACGCCCTCGGTGGCGAAATGGCAAAACTTATTGACCATTCTATGATTCAGTTTCGAATGCTAAATAAAAGCCGAGGACCTGCAGTTCAGGCTCCTCGTTCCCAGGCTGATAAAATCACTTATTCTAAACTAGCCCGCCAGGTTTGCGAAAAAACGCCAAATCTCTACACCCTGATGGACACAGTTATTGATATTTTGACGACGGCTTCATCTACTCCCTTGCCACCAAATGCTGACAGTCAGGCAGAAAAAGGAACAATTCCTGGGGAGTCTCGTCACCAGGGCGAAACCCTGGCCGCTAGAAGTGGAATGAGGCAAAAAGTTACTGGCCTTGTAACAGAGCGGGGCAGGGTGATTCCTGTTCGTTCGATTGTCCTTACGACTGGAACTTTCCTTGGCGGGCGAATATTTATCGGTGAATACGATGCTCCTTGCGGTCGAATTGGTGAACCTGCGGCTTATGGGCTTACAGAATCTTTGCATAGATTGGGCTTTACAACCGGTCGTCTAAAAACAGGAACTCCGCCACGAATTTTAAAAAAGACAATAGATTTTTCTAAGATTGAAGAAAATCCTGGCGATGACGAAATTATCCCATTCAGCTTTGAAACCCAAAAAGTTGAACGCCCGATTGTGCCTTGCCATATTGTTTATACAAATCCTGAAACCCACAAAATTATCCGGGAAAATATTGGGAGGTCTCCGCTTTACAGTGGAAAAATCCATGGAATTGGTCCGCGATATTGTCCTTCCATCGAGGATAAGGTTATGCGTTTTGCAGACCGCGACCGCCATCAGATTTTTGTTGAGCCGGAAGGCCTTGAAACTGAAGAAATGTATTTGAATGGGCTTTCTTCAAGTTTGCCAGAATGCGTTCAGGATGCTTTTTTGCACACGATGCCTGGTTTTGAAAATGCTGTTTCCAGCAGACCTGGTTATGCGGTTGAGTATGATTTTGTTGAACCGACCCAACTTTATCCTTCTCTGGAAACTAAAAGAGTTGCCGGGCTTTTTGATGCCGGCCAGATAAATGGAACTTCGGGATATGAGGAAGCGGCAGGTCAAGGTTTGATTGCAGGAATGAATGCCGGGCTTTATGCTCGTTCTCATATCACAACTTGCGGTCCTTTGGCTGAATTACCTTCTAGTTTGAATGGCGTGCCGTCTTCTATGGAACCTGGTGCTTTTATGCCGAAAAATCAGATGGCAGCGGAAGAAAAACATCTCTTTGCAGAAATTTCTGACCGGGAAACAAAGGAACTGAATGATTTTATCGCAAAAACTCAGAAAAATGCTGGTTTTGAAAAGTTTGAAGTTATTCCTGAATATAAACCGATTATTTTGGGGCGTGATGAAGCCTATATTGGTGTTCTGATTGATGATTTGGTTACTCTTGGAACAAAAGAGCCATACCGAATGTTTACGGCCAGGGCGGAATATCGTCTGAAATTGCGACATGATACTGCTGACAGGCGTCTTGCGAAATATGCCTTTGAATGTGGTTTAAAAAGTCAGGCTCAGATGGATGCAATCAACGAAAAATATGCTCGGCTGGAAGAAATTGAAGCCCAGATTTTGAAAAAGCCTGATATGGAAAATCCTGGCTATCCGGAAAAAGACTGGAATGAGGCAAAAATCGAGGCAAAATATAAATATTACATCGAAAAGCAGGATCGCCGGGTGGAAAAACTGCACAAAATGGAAAACACCCACATCCCGCCGGATTTTGACTATGGTTCAATTCCATCTCTTTCGGCTGAGTCTAGGAACAAGTTGGAGGCAATCCGGCCGGTTACCTTGGGGCAGGCAAACAGGATTTCGGGGATTAGAAATTCGGATATTATGTTGTTGATGGTATATTTAAAACGCTAACGCGTTTTAAATATTCGATAAATCACAGCGGTGAAACGCTGTCGCGTTTCTTAATGCTCAGGTATATTTAAAACGCTAAAATTTTTATGACAAAACTGGAACAATATTACAATAAATTTCACGAAGAACACCGGCTTTCCACCCGACATGGACTGGTGGAATTTTCTACTTCAATGCACTTTATCAAAAAGTTTGCCGAGGAAATGGAGAAGGATGGCGGGAAAATTGACTTTTCTAGTGGGGCTGGCATTGCCCCTGCACCTTTAAAAATCGCTGATATTGGGGCTGGAACTGGCCGTTATTCTGTGGAACTTTGTCACCAGGGCTTTGACGTGACTGCCGTAGAACTTGTAAAACACAATCTGGAAATTTTACGGGCTAAGCACGAAAATATTAAAACCTGGCAGGGGGATGCCCGAAATCTTCATTTTCTTGATGATAAAACTTTTGATATAACTTTGCTTTTTGGACCTATGTACCATCTTCATGGGGACGAAAACAAGATTAAGGCTCTTTCGGAAGCTGTCCGCATTACTAAGTCTGGTGGAATAATCCTCGTGGCTTATGTTATGAATGACTACAGTGTGATTTCTTACTGCTTTAAGGAGCATAAATGGGCGGAAGTTGTGGCAAAAGGCGGACTTTCTGAGGATTTTCATACGATTTGTGGTGATGATGATTTGTATGATTATGTTCGCATGGAAGATTTGAATCGGCTAAACGGACTTTGTGGGCTAGAAAGGCGGACAATTTTTGCACCAGATGGACCGGCCGATTTTATGAGGCGGGAATTAAATGAAATGTCTGATGAAGAATTTTCTGCTTTCCTAAATTATCAGCTGAAAAACTGCCAGCGACCGGAACTTTTGGGGGCGTCAAGTCATCTGGTTGATGTTTTGGTCAAAAAATAAGGGAGTCTCTAACGATTATAGAAGTGGTGAAAATAAAATGAAAAAAATATTTATTCTTTTGATTTTTATGATAACAACGATTTTTGCTTTTGCAGATACTATCGTAGTTAATGTTGATGAAAAGACTGAAAAAAATGACAGGGATCTCTGGGGACTTTCTATGAACGGGGGAGTCGGTTTTTACAATACCAACCGCTTGAATATGTATGATAATTTGTCGGCAAATGCAAATAATCTTCAGTCTTATGGTTGGGCTGGCGAATTGGGCTTGTTCAAGTCTGCAGAAGATGACATTTTTGATTTTGTTGAAAGTCATCATCTTGGCCTGGCCGGCGGTAGAGTAGATTGCTACGATAAATATCAGTGGCAGGTCGATAATAAACTTTTGTCTGCTTCTGAAGATGCTTCATTTGGAAATTTTTATTTCAAGGATTTGTACGGAGTTCAAATGAATGCCCTTGTTATTTCGCTTGGGGCTATGATTGGACAAAAAGTAGGATTTGACTGGATGACTTTGAAAGGAAATTCTGCTTTAAATGAATCTTTTGAATATAAAGAAAAACGGATTTTCCTGGATTTTGTCTGGCAGCCGTATTTTTCTATGAATATTAAACCTTGGGTAAAACTGATGTTTTCTGCAGAGTATGATTTGCCAGTGTTCAGGGCAAGATTTGTCAAAGATGCAGGAAAAGATTATTACGGTTTTAGATGGAATTGGTTTAGAAATGATATTCCTTCAACCTATTCTGTGGGATTTGTGCTGTTTATTTAGCTGGAGAACTGGAGAACCAATAAAAAAAGCAACCTTGTAAGGGGTTGCTTTTTTTGTGAATATCCTATTCCCTTTTAGATTTTCCAGGCGTCGTCAACGCTCTTGCAGAAATCTTTCTTTTCGCTGTCAGAAAGGAAGGCTGAAAGGAAACTGTCTTTTACAAGCTGTTTGATTTCGTCCATTGTAAACTTCAAATCTTTGTAGCAAAGCCAGAATTCATCCAAAAGTGTAGTCTTAAAGAAAACCGGGTCATCAGTGTTGATGTTTACCATAATTCCACGATCAAAATACATTTTTACAGGGTGATCTTTTGCTTTTTGTACAATTTTCTTTGTGAAAGTGTTGGATGTGATACAGATTTCGATTGGAACCTGATTTTTTTCCAATTCCTTCATCAAATTTTCGTCCTGGCAAGCGGTAAGTCCATGACCAATTCGCATTGCGTGCAGGTAATTCAAAGCGTCCCAAATTGATTCTGGGCCAACATCTTCACCGGCATGAGCAACAGCCTTGTAGCCTTCTTTGATGGCCAAATCATAAACTGGGGCAAAGTCTTTTGCAGGACCTTTCGATTCAGCTCCTCCAAGACCAATACCAATAATATTGGGGCTTGGAACGCTCTTCATCAGTTCGTAATTTTTCATGGCATTTTCGCAACCAAAGGTACGAGAAACGTCCATCAAAAGTTTAATCGTGATTCCACGTTTTGCCTTGATTTTTGCGATTTTTTCATCAAAGATTTTTACCATGTCTTCATATTTGAAGCCCATTTTTAAGAAAGCTGATGGAGCAAAGAAAACTTCTGTATAAACAATTCCGTTTTTTACCAGGTACTTTTCCAATTCATCAAAAACAGTCCTAAAATCTTCAACAGAACTGTACATTCCCTGAATTTTCAAGAATGCCTGAATAAATCCGTTCAAATCATCATAAGAGAAAAGAGCAGTCTGTTCTTCCCTGGTCATTTCTTTGCCGTACTTATTTTTGTACAGTTTTTTGACACCAGCTAATGAAATAACTGCTTCAAGGTGTAGGTGTAACTCTGCTTTTGGAACAGTTGCTAAAAAATTTTTAAACTCAGATTTATTCACTATGTTCTCCTAGTTTTCTGCAACCCATTCTTACTTTATCACTTTAAGCTAAAAAAATCCAATGAGGATACAGAATCACCGATAATATTATCGGTGATTTGTATTGCAGACTTTAGAAAAAGTTTCATTTTTACGGTAAAAATTTTCTAAAGTAAATTTTTCAGTTGTTCAACAATCTCTTTGAAAGTATCACAAGCGGCTTGAACTGGCTCTACACTTTCCATATCAACGCCGGCAATTTTCAGACTTTCAATAGGATAGCGGGAACCTCCACTCTTTAAGAATTTGAAATAATCATCACGCTCTTTTTCACCGCCTGTCGTAACCCGGTGGGCAAGGGCCAGGGCTGCAGAAATTCCTGTTGCATATTTGTAAACGTAGAAAGCGGTGTAAAAATGTGGAATTCTCAATCCTTCCATATCAGAACTTTCTTCAAAGTGCATTTCTGGGCCAAAATAAAGTTGCAAAAGTTCGCGGTAAGTTTTGCGGAGAAGTTCTGGAGTGAGAGGCTTTCCATTTTCAACAAATTCGTGGGCCTTTAATTCAAATTCGGCAAACATTGTCTGACGGTGGAGAGTCGCTAGAATATCATCAGCACGCATAGCAAGAAGATATTTTTTCATTTCCTGGTCTTTTGCGTTTTTCAAAAGATATTCAAAAACCAGTTCCTCGTTGAATGTGGACGCAACTTCGGCTTCAAAAATTGTGTATTCGTAACACATAAAAGGATTGTTGTGAACAGAATACCAGCTGTGCATAGAATGTCCACCTTCGTGAGCCATTGTAAATACGTCGCGGATATTTTCGTCGTGGTAGTTCAAGAGGATAAAAGGATCGCCAACAAAACAGCCGGAACTAAAAGCCCCGGAACGTTTTCCGATATTTTCGTAGCGGTCTGCCCAGCCATTTAAAAGCCCGGAACAGAGACGGTCGGTGTATTCTTTTCCAAGAGGGGAAAGGGCATTGCGACAGATTTCTACGGCCTCTTCGTAACTTGTTTTTGACTGAACTGATTTTACGAGAGGGACATAAACATCATAATGGCGAAGTTCGTCCAATCCTAAAGCTTTTTTGCGGAGAGCATAATATTCGTGTAAAGTTGGAAGATTTTTGTGGATACAATCAATGAGATTGTGATAAACGGAAACAGGAACTTTGTTGCCGTAAAGGGCGGCGTGTAATGATGATTCGTAACCGCGGGCTCTCATCGTAAAAACATCCTGATTTACACTGCCTGCGTAAAGGGCTGCTATTGTGTTTTGATGTTCTTCATATTTTGCATAGAATTTTTTATAGGCTTGTTCGCGGACTTTTCTGTCCTGGGAATGCATAAAAACGCCCCAGGTCGTTTCTGTGAGAGGTTTTTCCACACCATCTTCATTTACAGTTCCAAAAGTTTTGTTCATATCAACATTTGTGAGAACAGAAAATGCAGTGTCTGGAGTTTGAGCAGCCTGTCCCTGGAGTGAAAGAATACGTTCTTCTTTTTCGCTCAAAATATATTTTTTGAAATACAGAAGTTTTTCGATAAAGATTTTGTAATCAGCAAATTCGGGTTTTGCAATCCATTCTCGGATTTTTTCATCATCAATTTCCTGCAATTCCGGGTCAATAAAACTCAGTTCGGCTTCCATATTTGTGTAAGCCATAAATGCCCGGCCGTAGCGGTCAGTTGCATTAGGATCATCTTCATCAGCTTCGTGCTGGAGAGATGCATAATGAAAAACAGTTTCCATCTGGAGATTTGCTTTTTCGATAGATTTCAGGGCTTCAAGTAAAGTTTCCGGATTTGAACCGAGCCGGCCTTTGTAAGCGGCAACTTTTTTTGTAAGTTCCGGAATCAGTTTCAGATTTTTTTCCCATTCATCATCAGATTTATAAATTGATGATAAATTCCATTTGTCGACTGCAGGTACATCTTTTCGAGCAGGAATTTTATGTTCTGACATTTTATCACACCTCTTTTTTATGTCTAAAAATTATGGATTCTCTAAAAAAAATCTTCTTTGACGCCTTTCAGTGACGCCTTTTTAGAGTTTCCTTTATGTTCTAAATTTACAATTTTTCATTTTAACATTATTTACAAAGAAATCCAAATCCAGTGAATATTTCGAATCGATATATTGTGGCGGATAGTGAAGTTCAAGATTTTCGCTAAGTCCTGTATCTGTTTTTCGGGACATGGCTCCATTAAAACTGATAATATCCAGGGCGGCGCTCACCAGGCGGTCAAGTTTTTTTTCTTTGAGCTGGAGACGGACAAAATCCTTTTGAACTTTTTCAATATCCTTATGCTGGTGACAAAGTTTGCTGGCGTCTGGTAGGTTTGAATAAAATCTGTAAAATTTTTCAAAAAATTGGGAAGGGCGGTATTTTAAGGCCTGGCAGATTGTCTTGAACCAGGGAACAGCGCGACCATCGTTATAAAAAAAGTTACAGGCAATGGCGATTTCGCGGGCGGTTTGAATATCAGCTTTGGAAAATTTATCCGTATTTATGATGTGATAGGGAGGCTCTTTTTCAAAATTAAGATGCAAGCTTTCCGCTCTGTCAAAAAGCTCTGTTCCTGGCAAAACTGAAAGGCAGAAAAGTTCCAGATTATTCGGATAAAGGTTTATGGCAAAATCGACACTATCCTTGTAACCGCGAAGGCTGTCACCTGGTAGTCCAAAAATCACGTCCAGACCAAAAGTTACCCCTTCCTGGTTCAAAAAATTTATCCCCCGGACAAAAGATTTTTTGTTGAAAGGCCTGTTTACAAGCTGGCAAACATTTTCGTCGGCGGATTGAAGTCCAATTTGCAAGGCACAAGGAATTTTTGTAAAAGCGTGGGCAAGCTCCCTGTCAATAAATTCGGCTCGGGCTTCAAAATAGTAAAAAGTGTCGGGCGTTTTTTTTGCAATCAGATTAATTAATTCCAAGGCACGTTTTTTATTTGCGTTGTAGGTCGGGTCTAAAACAAAAACTTGCGGGATTTTCTTTTGGGCAAAAAGTTCAAGTTCTTTTTGAATGCGTTCCATCGGAAATTGGCGGACAGTTTTTTCGCCTTTAGATTCGTAGCAGTAAGAACATTTAAATGGACAACCTCGGGCAAGCTCCCAAAGTGCACCTTCGTATTCTTTAGGATCTAGTGTACCGTCCAGGTAGGGTGAATTTTGCGGAATTTGTGATTCAGGATTTTGTGATTTAGAGGAGATTTTTGAAACAGGAGCTTTTTCTCCTGTCAGAAGTTCATAAATTGCTGATGGGACTTTTGATTCGCCTTCTCCCGAAATAACTTTATCAAAAATCGAAAAAACGCTTGGGTGGGCTGTGATTTCGGGGCCACCCGCAATTGTCAAAATCCCTTTTTCATGAAGAATATTTGCAGCTTCTTCCAAAATTTGACGATTCCAGACAAAAACTGAAAAGGCAACGAGTTTTGGAGCTTTTGCCAATAGTTTTTCTGCGATAAATTTTCCTGCGATTTGGGGAGATTCGGTGGCGGTAGAAGTGGCTTTTACAAAATCATCATCTTCCCTATTAAAAGAAAATAATTCTACATCGCAAAGCCCTGCAGTAAGAGGATTTTGTTTGACGGCCGAGGCACAACAGGCGGCTCCGAGAGGCAGAGCTTGAGGAGATTTTTCTATAAGCAGGGTTGTAAAAATTACTTTAAAAGCCATTTTTTCGTCAATCAGGTTCCCATCAGTCTATCACCTTGTAGTCTATCACTTTGTATAGAAAAAAACAAAATGATGGATTAGGGGGGGGGACAATGGAAGTTCTGTACATCTCTAAAAATTGCAATTTTTTGGGGTTATAATTAAACTTGATATATGAAAATTGCTATGTTTACAGATGCGTTTTTTCCGCGCATAAATGGAGTTTCTGTTTCTGTGAATTCTTTTGCGGAAGAATTGTCGGCTCTTGGTCACGAAGTTTACATTGTCTGCCTTGAATATTCCGAAGCCCAGCAGAGAAGTTCTTTGTATGACGAAAAGTCAAAGGATAAAAAATTACCTTTCAAGGTTTTGCGAGTTCCTTCTACCAGTGTTTTTATTTCAAAAGAAGATAGGGTGATGAGGCTGGATAAATGGCATCTTATAAAAAAGACCATGGACGATTTTAAGCCTGATGTAATTCACATTAATTCGGAATTTACAATTGGATATTTTGGAGCTATTTATTGTCGTCACCGCAATGTTCCTTTTGTTTATACTTTTCATACAATGTGGGAAGATTACGCTGCCAACTACATTTCATTTTTGCCTGAAAAAAATCTGAGAAAAGCGGCAAGGCAGATTGTGAAGTTTTATTTGAAGAGGGCTGATTTGATTATTGCCCCTACAAAGAGGATTGCTCAGGTAGTAAAAGAATACGGAATTGAACGTGAAGCAAAAATTTTGCCGACAGGAATTCCAAACAGCAAATTAAATTACATTCCAAAAAGGGCAAAATTTATCAATTCTACTTTACATAAAAATTTTCCAGGTATAAAGGGAAAAGATATTCTTCTTTTTGTAGGGCGAATTGTAAAAGAGAAAAATCTTGCATTTTTGTATGATGTTTTGGAGCGGGTGCAGAAAGTTTTTCCAAAAGCCGTTTTACTTTTTGTTGGTGGCGGCCCTTATCTTGAAGAATTGCAGGATTTGGCAAAAAAACGTGGTTTAGATAAATCTGTATTTTTTACCGGTTACATGGACGGTTCCGATTTAATTTATTTTTACAGAATGGCAAAAGTTTTTACCTTCCCAAGCAAAACCGAAACCCAGGGACTTGTGACTGTGGAAGCCATGCTTTCGGGGCTGCCTGTGGTTGCAATTGGTGAATTGGGAACTGTAGACGTAATGCAGGGCGATAACGGTGGCTTTATGGTAAAAGATGATGTTGATGAATTCTGCCAGAAAACCATTTTACTGATGAAAGATAAAGCCCTTCATAAGCAAAAATCCCAGGAAGCAGTGGAGTGGGGCAGCAAGTGGAAGATGTCTGTGATTACAAAAAAATTGGAAGCCTACTACGAGGAAGCTGTCGCTGAGAGGGAAAACTTGGGGAGTGAGGAGATTTCCCCCTCCTAAAAAAGAAAAATATAATCCGTAAAATAAATATCGCTGATTTTTCCCAGGGAAAGTTGGGCATTAATTTGTGATTTTAGATTTTCTTCAATTTTGGGTTCGGTTTCTTGCAAAAGTTCGGCTTTTGTGCGTTCCGAAAAATAGGTTTGGAAAATGCCTTTTACAAGGCCGCTTTTTCTAGCAATTTCTTCGTAAAAAACTGTGTCGCCGGCCGGGTAGGCCAGCCATGGAGAAACGAGGAGAATAGTTCCTCCCTCATCGACATTTTCGGCTTTTGTGGTAATCCGGATTTTTCCCAGTTCATAATAGGCGACCTGGGCGTTATCGGCTGGTGCCATGAGACTAGTCGCCTTGCCTTGCGAAATCAATTCCTGGGAATTTTGCGACTGGGCTTTTTTGCTTTTTTTCTGAGTTTTTACCATAATTGTTCCTGCCACAATTACTAGAATAAGACCTAGGATTATGGCAAGGAGGATTTTTTCAAAATTTGTAAATTTAAGGTTCAATTTATTCACCGTTTTTCAAATATGGCGAAAGCAGGGCAAACAGTCGACCTGTGGCTCTAGCCGAAATGTGAACTCCATCATCAAGCCATTCTTCTGTCTGAATGCAACCGGCTTTTCTCAACTCATTAATGAGGATTGTTTGCGAAGCTGGCACGATATAATCAGCAAGTTCTCCGTAAACAATTTCATAAATCTTATCTTTCAAATCCGTAAATCCGAATTCTTCCTTTGCACTTACTGGAATTGCGTCCGGGAACTTTAATCGCAGAGTCTGCAAAAGTCCACCGTCATCATCAGATTTATCAATTTTATTCAATAAAATAAGGCGGGGATTTTTGTCTGCCCCGATGTCTGCCAAAACATTACAAACCGTCTCATACTGGAATTCTGCCTGAGGGTCTGACGAATCCAAAACCAAAAGCAGAAGATCTGCGGAAATTGCTTCTTCCAGGGTAGATTTAAAGGCGTCGATAAGGTGATGTGGAAGATTGCTGATAAATCCGACTGTATCGGTAAGGGCAACTCCGGCACTTTCATTCAGCGGCATTTTTCGGGTGAGAGGATCCAATGTGGCAAAAAGCTTATTTTCGACAAAAGCGTCCGCCCCGGTGAGGGCGTTCAAAAGTGATGATTTTCCAGCATTCGTGTAACCTACCAGGGCAACCGAAGGAATTTTCCCCCGCTGCTTACGCTGGGTCTGGCGGTTCAATTCAACTTCTGCCAGTTCTTTTTTCAAAGCGGCAATTTTTTCGCGGATTTGCCGCTGATCTAGTTCCAGTTGAGTTTCGCCCGAACCTTTTGCACCAAAAGCTCCACCTCGCTGGCGGGAAAAATCATTACGCATATGAGCCAGACGTGGCAGGGAATATGAAAGCCTTGCCAGTTCTACCTGCAAAACAGCTTCGCGGGTTTGTGCCCTCTGTCCAAAAATCCTGATAATCACTTCCTGGCGGTCAAGACACGAAATACCGGAAAGTTCTTCCCAGTTGCGTTGTTTTCTAGGTTCCAGGTTAAAATCAAAAATAATGTAATCTGCTTCAATTTCTTTTGCCAGATCAGAAATTTCCTGAGCCTTGCCAGTTCCAATTCCATAAGATGGGGTCGGTTCCAGCCGGTTCAAAGTAAGCCTCTGAACTACGTCCATTCCGAGAGTTAAAACTAAACCTTTCAATTCCTGGAGATCGTTTCCAGGCTGTCCTACCAGGAAAGCACGAGGCTTTTTCTGGGCTTCTTCTGCTATTTCAATCATATTTATGATTATAGGCTATCTCTGAAAAGTCGTCCACGAAGATTTTTTTTCAGGAAGAAAAATCCTCCTGAAAGTTCTAAAATCCTCTTACAGAATTTCTCACCTTTTGCCGATAATCTAAAAGTAAAAATGACTTCTGGCCAGAAGATTGCTTTCAGTTTATTAACTGCAATGGGTTTGTTTGCGGTTTTTGTACTGACCCTTCATTCAAGACTTTTTAAGGAACTTGAAACGAGGTTTTATGCTCAGTCGAAAATTGAAGAAAACACCGGGCAGTTGAATAAAATTTCAGAAAGCTGTGATGTATACATTTCGGAAATCCTCAATCAGATTGAAAATGGCGAAAATGCCTGGGCAAAGCAGCCTTGTGTTCGCTCTTACTATCTTCAGAATCCTTCTGAAAGCCAGGTAATTGAGCGACGACAGCTTACGGAAGAACTTTTTGCCAAAATTCCAGCCCTGGAAGGTATTCGAATTCTCGATAAAAACGGTAGAAATGTCCATTACAGTTCTTTTGATGATACGGATTTGTTAAAACAGTCCGGAATCACCAAAGTTTATAAAAATTATCCTGATATTGAAAAAGATGCCGGCGAACTCAATTTTGACCTTCTGGAAAAAAAGTTCAGTCAGACAGATTCTTCTATTCTTTTTGATGACAGCCACAACCGTCTCATAATCACCATTCCTTACTTTTGGCTTGATAATCTTTATTCTGGCCAGTGCATTTTTTACTTTAACTCACTGGCGATTCAAAAGGCCCTTACCCGTCGCAATGTTTTGGAAATCGGGCAAAGTCTTACAATTTTTTCTGATGATGGACTGGGGGGCGGTTTTGTATTTGACTTGCCTCTTGGTGAGAAAAAATCTTTCAAAGATGCTGTTGTAAAATATTGGCGGGAAAAAGCGAGATCAGCTTCAAAGTCGGATGCTGCTGATGGAGAAAAAAATCAGACTCCTGAAAAACTTTTGCAGACGGAAGATGGAATTTTTTATCTCATACTTTCAAGTACGAATTCGGGAAAAATTCAGATTTCGGGCATTTATACCAGTGACACTTTTGAACTTTCCAGCGAAATTAAAATTTTAATTTACATTTGTATTTTTATCACAATTCTGCTTTTTGTATTTTTGATTTTTAGTTTTAGCCGGGATCCTCTTCTTGTCCTGAAAAAGCGGATTAAAAAAATTCAGTACGGCATTATCAAAGAATGTGTTGATAGTGAAGATAAACTTGAATGGGCCCAGCTTGCCAAAAAATTAAAATCGCGAAGAAATGATTTTACTCTGGAAATTTTAAAAAGCCTGAAAGTCGGCAGTAAGAAGAAGAGAAAAGAACTGGAAGAATTTCTTGATCAGAACTGGAACGAAATTTTCTCGATTTTTGATGATAAAGTTGCGGAGTCTAAAGAAAATCAAACTGAAAATCCAAAGCCTGCAGCTGCTACAGAACTGACAGGTGCTTCGATTGAAGAAATCCGCCGCGTACTGGAAGAAGTTTTGCAAAATACGAAGGTAAATATCGTAGGTTTGCAGCCAGTTGATAGAAAGGTTTCTGATGCAAATGCAAATGTGCCAATTGATGATGTCGAAGACCTGGACGACGTGGAAGAACTGGGCGACGCTGACGAAGTCGAAGACCTGGACGACGTGGAAGAACTGAGCGATGCCGACGAAGTCGAAGAAGTAGGCGACGTGGAAGAGCTGGGCGACGCCGACGAAGTCGAAGAAGTAGGCGACGTGGAAGAGCTGGGCGACGCCGACGAAGTCGAAGAAGTAGGCGACGTGGAAGAGCTGGGCGATGCTGACGAAGTCGAAGAATTGGGTGACGTGGAAGAGCTGGGCGATGCTGACGAAGTCGAAGAACTGGACGGCGCCGACGACACTGCTGTTCAAAATGATATTGATGCTTTACAAAATCATCCTCACAAAAACTCATTTAACTTTGACGCTCTACTTCATTCTAAGATGCCGATGGAATATAGACCTTCTAACGAATCATACTTTGCCAGCGAAAATTTTGCCGATGTAGATAATGTCGGGGCTGAAGAAATGGTTATAGGACCGGAATTAGAAATAGTGACAAAAGTCCAAGAAAAAGAAGGCAATATCACAGTTTATCCTTTGCCGGAAGCGATAGAAGACCTTATAGAAGAAATTCCTCTTCAAAATCTCAAAACTTACTATTCTATGACAAGTTTTGCCGAAAATCTCAATTATGAGACTCCGATTTTGGAAGCCGCTACCGTTTTACAATCAGCTATTGTTGAAGAAAATGGCGTTTTTTCTATTTCAGAAAATCTGGATTGTAGTGGGGTAAAACAAGATAAAGATTTTAAGGCTCTGGTTGAGTCTATACTTTAGAATTTAGAAGGTTTGCTATGCTTTACATAATGCGTCATGGAAAAACAGATTGGAATTTAAAAAATAAATTACAGGGGCGAAGTGACATCCCCCTAAACGACCAGGGGCGAAAAATGGCACTGGCAGCTCACGAAGAATATAAATCCCTGCATATAGATATTTGTTATTGTTCTCCATTAAAAAGAGCCCTTGAAACTGCAGAAATTGTATTAAAAGGCAGGAATATCCCGATTATTACGGACGCTCGCCTTATGGAAATGTCTTTTGGTGAATATGAAGGAGTGGAAAATTCCTTCCAAATTCCTGATTGTCCTATAAATGTAATCTTTAACAATCCTGAAAAATATAAAGAATCTGTTGGCGGTGCAGAAACCTTTACGGAACTTTTTTTTAGAACTGGGGAATTTTTAAGGGAAGTAGTAGATCCTGCTTTAAAAACTGGAAAGGATATTTTGATAGTAGGTCATGGGGCAATGAATTCTGCGATTGTCTGCCAGAGAAAAAGTCTTGATATTTCTGATTTTTGGAGTGCGGGTCTCAGTCAGTGTAAAGTTTTGGAGTTACCGTAGAATTTCTGTCATTTCGAATTTATTTTTGACTCTTATAAGATGCTGAAATAAATTCTGTATAACGGGCAATTAGTTTTGCCTGAAAGATGATTTTTTAGAGATACCATTTAAATAGCCACCTTCCTTTTACAATCTTTTGCAATTTACTATAATCATCAATATGCAAATACAATTAAAGGATTTATTTAAAACTTACACATCTGCTGATGGCTTTAGCCAGGTGAAAGCTGTTGATGGCGTTTCTTTGACCATTCCTTCTAACGAAATTTTTGGAATTATCGGAAAGTCCGGGGCTGGAAAATCTTCCCTGGTTCGTCTTGTGAGTATGATGGAACGTCCTGATTCTGGCCAGGTTTTGTATGATGGTCAGCGGGTTGATAATCTTGATGAAAAAGAACTGGTTTTAAGACGTCGCCGCATTGGTATGATTTTTCAGAATTTTAATTTGTTTTCGTCACGCTCTGCTGGACAAAATATTGCCTACCCAATGGAAATTTGTGGACTTCCAAAAGAACAGATAAATAAACGAGTTGATGAACTTTTGGAAATTGTAGAACTTTCGGACCGAAAAAATGCCAGAATTTCAACTTTGTCAGGCGGTCAAAAGCAGAGAATTGCGATTGCCCGAGCCCTTGCAAATAATCCTGATATTCTTTTTTGTGATGAAGCCACTTCTGCCCTCGATCCTCAGACTACGACTTCGATTTTGAACCTTATCAGAAAAATCCAGAGCCAGATGAATCTTACCGTTGTGATGATTACCCACCAGATGGAAGTTGTCCGCGACGCCTGTTCTCAGGTTGCAGTCATAAACGAAGGCCAGGTTGTGGAAGTGGGAAATGTTAACGATATTTTCCTAAATCCGAAAAGCCCTGTCACAAAAGATTTTATTTCTCATATTTCTTCTAATCAGAAAAAGGATGATATTGTCCGCTGGTCAAATGAAGGCGGTCAGTATGAACTTTCTTTCCCATCAGACCAGCAGGGAGCTCCGGTTTTGAGCCAACTAGCTAAAAAATTCGACGTGGAATTTAATATCAGGGCGGCTGGCGTTCAGCATCTTACAGATGGTGATGTTGGCAAAATGATTGTTGATTTTAGCGGTTCTCAGATAAATGATGCTCTGGAATATCTTAATCAGCAGAAAATTATTGTAGAAAAGGTTGGTGAATAATATGAATCCAGAAGTTGTAAAATATTTGACAGTAATTGGAACAGCCACCTGGCAAACCCTTGTGATGGTTTTGTTTTCAACAGTTTTCAGTATGATTTTGGGCTTTCCATTGGGGATTCTTCTTTGCACAAGCGATCCAGCTAGTGGATTAAAGCCTCGAAAAGCTTTAAATCAGGTTTTGTCTATAGTTATAAACATTCTTAGGGCAATTCCTTTTGTAATTCTTGTGATTTTGCTCTTTCCATTTACCCGAATTGTAGTTCATACTGCAATTGGAACTAAGGCTTCGATCGTTCCTCTGACAATTGCCGCCGCTCCTTTTGTGGCCCGCGTCATTGAATCTAGCCTCAAAGAGGTTGAACCTGGCGTTATTCAGGCGGCCAGATCAATGGGGTCTACAAATAAGCAGATTATTTTTAAAGTTTTAATTCCAGAAGCTCTACCTTCTATCATAAATGGCGTTACTTTGACCATTATCAATCTGATTGGATATTCCGCTATGGCAGGAACAGTCGGCGGTGGTGGACTTGGCGACGTTGCAATTCGTTACGGTTATCAGCGTTACCGCGTTGAATATATGCTTGGTTCTGTAGCCATTATTTTAATTCTAGTCGAAGTGATTCAGGTGATAGGCACAAAACTCAGTAATAAGATGCAGGCAAAAAGATAGGGGCGAGAAAAAAGAAAGTGAATGATAAAGTTGCTATTCTTAGCAGTTATGATAATTTTACGACATTCTCTTTTAACAATAAAAAGTTAACTTTTAGGACTTGTGATAATTTGGAACGTTATACCAAAATTCTTTCTTGGGATAAAGGGTATATAGAGGTTATGGCAAAGTACAAAAATCGAACAGAAGAAATTGAAGAATACATAGATTTGCTTCCTGTTTTAGATTCTTTGTATATGGATAGTGAAAAATTTCTTGTTCAAATAAAAGAGCTTAAAATAGAATATGCCTGAAAATGAAATCAAGTTGATTGCAGAAAAAGCAAATTTAATTGTCTCTGGATATTCTTTTACATTAAGGGCAGATGGGTTTATTTCCATTTTAAATCTTAATCATCCTGAGTGTGCAATGGTTATTAATAAAGATTGTGAAATGATAGAAATTAATTATGGATGAAATAGAACAACAGTTAGTTCTTACCATAGCAAAAAAAAATATAGTGTTTGTTGAGGATGTTCATGCCTAAGT
>CAVFQN010000038.1:0-1695 GCA_963624615.1 Treponemataceae bacterium
AGCAGTCGACCGCAGGCGGAGAACTGGGACGTTTTTGACGGAGCGGAAAATTGGTCACCAGGGGCGGGCGAAGCCCGCCCCCCAGAGAACTAAGCCAAATTCGGTATAGCAAAAAGCCCTTTCGCCGAGGACGATGAGCGTTAGCGAAGGGCGGAAGGCTTGTAGGTGTCTTAGTTTTGCTACCCCCCCCTAAAACAACTGCTTAACTGAATTCCTTTAAATTGTCTGACACTCGCAACGTCATCGTCTGTCGGCAACTATTCGCCTGAAATTAGAGTTGCCCTAGAATGTCGTTCTATATCCCAAATCACAAGATAAAGATTTTCCTATAGATTTTTTTGCTATATCCATAAGTTTTAATTTTGCCTGCAGATGCAATTCTCCCGAAAGGAATGAAGTTTGAATATATGGAGTGATATTGATGTTGTATCCGTTTGAAGTAAGATTTTTAAAATCACCAATATCAAAAATATATTTATCGGTGAGAGAGGCAGAAAGATGGGTTCCAATTGTAAATTGTTTATTTCCAATCATCGCATTATCAGAGTAAAAATTAAAATCAAGGCCAAGTGTGTCATCAACATAAAGAAGTTTTTTTACTGTAGCTGATGGAAGAGAGTAGAGACTTATATTTATGTGAAAATTCTGGGTCAAAAATCTTGGTTCCAGCAGTAAATAAATATCATCAGGAGAAACTACGAGAGAATCCTGTTTTGCCTTAAATGCCATGTTGTACAATCCAGCCTGCAAAAAGAAAGATGTTGTGTAATTATTTCCAACCAAAATTGTAGTTCCTGTATGCCAGTAAAATTTATCAATGGCAATAAAAACATCCTCCCCTTTATATTTGTCTGCCAGAGGTGTTCCAATTCCACAGGCAAAATCCATCGTAAAATAGCGGAAAACACAAGCGGTCCGCAAATCCATGTTAAACACAAAATATTTCAAATCTTCGTGGTTAAAATACATGTAACCGCCGAATGCCAGTGGTAAAGCGTGAATTTTTATGACATCAGAAATTCCAACCCCAAAATGAGGATAAAGAATCGAACCTGCCAATCCCAAGTATGAATCTGTAATTTTTGATGCAATTTTTTCTATACTGAAATATCTTTGCAAAAAGACATCAGATCCAATCGGATCGTATGTTCCCATAAAAGTACTAAAATAATTTGTCGTGTTTTCCATATTTCCACGTAAGATAAGGGAAACTTCATCAACTTGGAAAACCGCATCCGTTTCGTGGAAAATCGATTCACTTATAAAATCCCCGGTATCAATTGAAAATTCCAGGTGCGACCAGACATTTTTTGAAAAATTAAATTGTCCTGCAAAAAAAGCCTGGAGTTTTAAATCAGGGTCATAAGTTTCACTTTCAGAATTTGCAGAATAATTCAGTTTTCCACCTGCGTATCCGCTAAAAAATGTAGCCGCAAATAAATTATTTATAAAAATGGATAGAGAAAACAAAAGTGCAAAAGCGAACTTCTTTTTTTTCATCATAGAAATACTCATAGAAAACTCCTGATCAGAGTGAAAAAAAAGTAAAAGGATCCTCTAAAAATCCTAAAACTACAAAAGGGGACTTCTAAAAAAATCAATTTTAAAAAATGCCCAAAACACTCCACGTAGAATATCGGCAGATAATTTTACAAACTTTAGAAATTTTTCTAAGAAAAAAATTTTCTTCCTTCC
>CAVFQN010000038.1:1705-5099 GCA_963624615.1 Treponemataceae bacterium
TTTTTAATCTTTATTCTCTTGAAATCTCTTGTTTTCAGTATATAATACATCTATATGAGTGATTATCTTGACCCAAATAACGAAGAACTTTTAAAGGACTTCTTTGCGGAAGCTGAACAGCAAGTTGAGCAACTGGAAAGCAATATTCTTGTTATAGAAAATGATCCAACCAATCATGAAGCTATTGATGAAATTTTCCGTGCTGCACATACTTTAAAAGGTGGTTCTGCAACTGTAGAAATGATGGAGCTTTCGCATTTTACCCACACTGTTGAAGATGTATTGGATGAAATTCGCTCTGACCGCCTGAAAGTTGATGAAGATGTTGTAGATCTTTTGCTTAATTCTATAGACGTTATTAAGGCAATGCTTGAAGCCCGTCAGAATGGTAGTGTTTACGAAGAAAATATTGATGTTATTGTAAATAAACTTCACAGTTATATTCCAGCCAAGGAAGATAAAAAATCTAAAACTTCTGTTGTTTCTGTTGCTTCTGCTCAAAAAGTTGCCGCTCCAGTTCAGTCAGTCCCTGTTGCTCCTGTTTCTGCTCCGGCACCAGCTGGTCAGTCTGCTCCTGCAACTTCCGGAATGATTCTTCCTGATATTTCAGAGGATGAATTCCTGGAACTTAAACAGACTTGCGAAGGTAATCAAAAACTTTGGTGTATTGCCGTTAAATTTGATGAAAATAATCCTATGAATACTGTTGGTGGTATTCAGGTTTTTGCTGCATTAAAATCTGTAGGAAATGTTCTTAAAACCGTTCCTGATTTTGACGCCCTTTATGAAGATCAGTTTTTTGAAAATGTTTACTATTATTTGGCAACTGATGCGGAAGGCCCTCAGATTGAAGATGTTGCCTTTTTGAGTGATGTAACTCTGGTGACAGATGCTCATCTTTTGGATGATTACACGACGGGAACTGCGTCAGATCCAAAACTCACAGCCGGTAATCAATCTTCTACTAAGCCTGTTTCTTCTTCAGCAAATGCTGAATCTGCCCAGTCTTCTATTGATGTTCAGTCATCACAAGATGCTTTGGTTGCTGATATTTTGAATGATAATGTCCTTAAACCGGAAGTAAAAAACGAGCCTCCTGCCGAAAATAAACCTGCCGAAAAGAAAACTGAAGTTAAAAAAGAGACTTCTGCAACTCACGCCCAGCAAGGTTCTATTCTTCGTGTAGATTCTCGCCGTATTGATAATTTGATGAACCTTGTTTCTGAAGCCGTTATTACAAAAGCGTCTTTCAATCAGCTTTCAATGCAGACTGCGACGGAACTTTCTCGTTTCCAGGCTCTCGAAACTGAGTTTAAAGAAAAACTTCATTCTTTGTTTGATAAAATCCCAGATTATATTGAACAGGCAAAGTCTGGAAGACCTGCTGCCGAAATCCGAAAAAATCTTGTTCAGGAATATGGTGATTTAGGTTCTATTTTTGATGATTACGAATCTGAAACAAAAAATATTTCTGGTAAATTCCGTTCTTATACACAAAATCTGGGTACAATTGCTGGTGACTTGCAGGAAGGTGTAATGAAAATCCGAATGGTTCCGATTAACCAGATTTTCAGCCGTTTCCCTCGGGTAGTTCGCGATTTACAGCGTGATTTAAACAAAAAAATCGACCTGGTAATAGAAGGTGAGGACACAGAACTTGATAAATCTGTTGTAGAAGACCTTCTTGATCCTATTATGCACTGTGTTCGCAATTCTGTTGACCACGGAATCGAAATGCCTGCTGATCGTCTGGCTGCTGGCAAGCCTGAAACTGGTACGGTTTTGTTGAAAGCTTCTAACGAAGGTAACATGATTGTTATTGAAATTAGAGATGATGGTGCTGGAATTAATGTAGAAAAAGTTAAGCAAAAGGCTATAGAAAAAGGTTTGATTCATCCAGATAAGGTTATTACTGATCAGGATGCTTATCAGCTTATTATGCAGCCAGGTTTTTCTACTGCTGATAAGATTTCAAATATTTCTGGTCGTGGCGTTGGGCTGGATGTTGTTAAGACGATGATTCAGAACTTAAAGGGTACAATTTCCGTTCAGTCTCAGCATGGAAAGGGTACAGCTTTTATCATCAAAATCCCATTAACATTGGCAATTATTCAGGGCTTGCTTGTCAGAGTTGGCAAAGAAGTTTACTCAATTCCGATTGCAAACGTTATCGAAAGTCAGTGCATCAGCATAAACGAAATTAATCATATTGATAATTACGAAATTATGAATGTTCGTAATGAAGTAATCAGCATTTTGCGTTTGTCCAGGTTGTTTGGTATAAAAGAAACTGAGCATTCTGATGAGTGCTATATCGTAATTGTTGGGTCTCAGGAAAAGAAGATTGGTGTGATGGTTGATGCCCTTATTGGCGAAGAGGATGTTGTAATTAAACCTTTGAAAGATCAGTTTACTAATTCTCCTGGTATTGCTGGTGCTTCAATTCTTGGGGATGGTTCTGTTTCTTTGATTATTGATGTAAGTCAGCTTCTTGATTTAGGTGTAAAACAGGAATTGCTTGCACAACAGCAGGAAGAATTTTTTTAGAAATTTAGACAATAATAGGGGTGTTTATATATGGACGCAGAAAATAGAACTGCCGTAGCAACTCAAACATTGCAGGTAGAGAAAGAAAATCAAGAAAACGCATCTGTTATTGATTTTAAAATGGTAACTTTTTCCCTGGCTGGAAAAGATTATTCAATTGACATCATGCATGTAAAAGAAATCGCAAAGGCTGGACGTTTTACTTACGTTCCAAATGCTTTGCCTTTCGTTCTCGGTGTTTATAATCTTCGTGGCGAAATTATTCCAATCCTCGATTTAAGATTGTTTTTTAACATCGAAATTCCTCCGCGTGAGGACGACAAAATGGAAAATATGCTGATTCTCAATGTTGATGATCAGATTTTTGGCCTGGTTGTTGATAAAATTGACAAGGTTGTTGGGGTTCAGAAAAGTACAATTCAGCCTCCTCATCCTCTTTTTGGGGATATTAATATTAAATATATTGACGGAGTTGTAGAAAGTAACAATCGCTTGTACGTACTTTTGGACGTGGCAAGAATTTTCTCTTCAAAAGAGACTTACGAAACTGGTGAAAAAAATATTCAGATGGCAAGACCTCAGTCTGTAATCAAGGCTGAAAATCCATCATCAGTATCATCATCACCACTTGCTTCTTCGACTTTTGCAGAAGTTGTAGAAAAAACTCCAGCAGATATTGCCCGGGGGCTTGCAAATGTAGCTCCAGCTGAGCCATCAGAAAATATTGATTTGAAATTTATTTCTGAAAGCTTGAAAAATTATGCTTCATTTAATGTTTCTTCAGTAAATAAAGCTTGGGTTAGTCACAGATACGAGGAATGGATAAAAATCAAAGGCGAAAAAAATG
>CAVFQN010000039.1:0-3364 GCA_963624615.1 Treponemataceae bacterium
TTGCTATTTCCAAGACTTAGAATGCGCAGGCATCTCTGAAAAAGCATCGAAGATGTTTTTTTTAGAGATGCCCTATAGAGATGACCTATGCTGAACTTGTTTCAGCACCTCTTTAATCCCGCCTTTTTTCCAGGGCTTCCACCCATTTTTGCATCAAAATCCCAAAGGCAACCCCTACATTTAGCGAGGCTTTTAACCCTTTCATAGGAATTGTTACCCGACCGTAAGTCGCTTTTGCCAGAGCTTCGGGGCTTACCCCCAGTTCTTCCGACCCGATAATGCAAATCCCTTTTTCTGGAAAAACAAAATCGTTTATGTTAGTTCCGCCCGTTTCCAGAGTAAAAATAGGCAGGTCTTTTGGCAAATCTTCCAGGGCCAGGCGTTCCCAGCCCATAGTTTCAATGCAGCCCATTCCAGATCGAATTGCCCGCGGTTGTTCCGGGTCGATGCAGTGGGGTGAAATGTAAACTTTATCCGCTCCCATGGCCTCAGCCGTTCGGAAAATTGAACCAATATTGAAGGGCGAGCGAATATCTTCCGCGTAAACGCACATTTCAGGAAAAAAATCCCGCTTTTTTACAAGTCCATTTTCATCAGTATTTTGTTTGTGGGGAGCAATAACCAAATCCCACTCTGCAGGAAAAGTCCCGATTATTGCCAAAAGAGAATTCCGGGCAAAATTGCAGATTCTAAGTTGATCCAAATCATCAGCCTGTAAAAGCCTTTTTAATTCAGCCGCTTCCGATGGCGGAAGTTTTGGGTCTTTGAGCAAAACCTGGACAACCTGTTTAATATATTCGCTTCTAGGCAGATTTTTGAAAGAATATTCCGTTCCTTTTTCTGCAATTCCCTGGATATCGCGTTCCAAAGCACCAAAAGTCAGTGCCAGTTTGCGGCGCATTTGCCCGCCTTCGAGTTGCCAAAGTTTTCCAGGATCAATCATTTTTGCTAAGCCTTAGTAATTTTTCAAATCTTAATACGCCAGTTTTACAAAATCAAACAAATCATCAGTTGTCATACTTCTAGGAAGATTGTTGATTAAGTCAGCCTGGCCAATATCCTCAACTGCCAGCGAAAGTTGTTCAATCGTAAAATTCAAGTCTTTAAGACGAGTTGGAAGGTTCGCCATAGCAATTTTTTGCCGGATATATTCAACAAAAGCCTTGCCGGCATCTTCGCCAGTAACTTCTTCTGGACAAGCCCTGATAATATGAGCCAGTTTTTCGATTCTTGCCAGTTTGAATTTGCAGGCGTCTTCCAGAGCGTAAGGCAGCAAAATAGAAGCGATAAGGGACTTACTTTTGTGATAGCGGGAATACAGGCTAAGGGAGAGCAGGGTATCCATTCCCAAAGATGATGATGATGCTCCCATCGAAATCATAATTCCGGCTTCTGCCAAAAGGACTTCTTCCGGTGTAGTGATTTCCAGAGATGGAGAACCGTCCAGGGCATAAGAAATTATTTCCAGCCCTTTTTCAACAAACATATCACTAAAAAAGTTTGCTTTTTGTGAAAGATAGGCTTCGATTGCCATTCCAATTATTTCGATAGAAAGGGTTGCTTTTTGATTTTCTGTCAAAGTGAGCATTAAATTTGGGTCTACAAGTACAAGTTTACAGACAGAATTTTGTACTTTCATAAATTTAAGCTGATGATTTCGCGCGTCTGTAACCGGCACTTCCGAAGTAAAAGTCAAAGGCGCGCGGAAAGTAGTTGGAATACAGATGCAAGGCAAAGGATTTGTTGTTGGGAGGGCTCCATCCACAAAAAGATAAAAATCGTGAACTTCGTTGTAAAGTGCGGCGACAGCTTTTCCGACGTGCAGGGCTTTTGCACCGCCAATTGCAATAATCCCATGAATATGGCCTTCTTTTGCAAGGGCAAGGGCTCGTTCAATAGTTTTGGTAGAAGTTCCTTCTGTCAGTTCCGAAAAAACAAAACTTTCGATTTTGCGGTCAATCAAAGACTGCATAATTTTTTCTGCAAGTTTAGCCTCGTTCAAGAAAGGGTCCATAATCACCATAAACCTGGTTCCCCATTCTTTGACCTGCTGTCCCAATCTGCTGATTGTGTAAGGTCCTAAAACAACATTCGGATTAATTCTGAAAATAAAGTCTGACATCTAAAATCTCCTGCCAAATTTAAAAAAAAGACGGAATTTCGTCAAAAATTCCGTCTTGTAAAGTCTCAAAAAAAATAATTATTAAAGACCAATTGCAGACAAGAATTTATCTGCAGCTGAACTAAGTACAGCATCATTAAGGTAGTTTGGATCCTTGAGCTTTTCTTTTACTTCTGCAATGCGGTCGGCTCTTACGTCAGGAGTTTCTTTCGCAACTTTTTCCATGTAGTAAACTTCTGCCATTTCTTTTGCTTCTGCAGACACGCTGATAGAGTCAGCTTCTCGGCTTACTTTAGAAGTTCCTTCATTTTTGCGTAGATTCTGAACATTGTTCACCTGAGTAACATTGTTTACACTATTTATCATCATAACGTCCTACCCCTCTACCTTTTAATTATCGGCAGATTCTTCAGAATACTTAATATTTTTTACACCAGAAATAAAAACTGCAAACTCGCCTTTTATGGCTTGTCTGGAAGAATAATCAGCCAAAAGTTCCGAAGCACTTCCACTAGTAATTTCTTCGTGCAGTTTTGTTAATTCCCGTCCCACAACAATGCGACGAGTGCTTTCAATATCGGCAATATCCGTCAAAAGTTTAACAATTCTGAACGGACTTTCATAAATAACTACCGCATTTCCAGTTTCCATTAATTCTTTTAAGCGGGACTTTCTTCTGCCAGGTTTTGGAGAAAGAAATCCTTCAAAAATCAATGTTTTTCCACCAGTTCCTGCAACACTTACAAGAGTTGCAAAAGCAGCCGGCCCTGGAATGGGTACCACATCAAAACCTGCCGTCCGAACCAGGTCAACAAGAACTTCTCCAGGATCAGAAACTCCAGGAGTTCCAGCATCACTGGCATAAGCAACGTCGTGACCTTCTTCAAGCAGTTTTACAATTTTTTCACCGGCAATTTTTTCGTTCTGAGCCCTGCAGGAAATCAAAGGCTTTTTAATTTCAAAGTGATTTAAAAGCTGCAATGTATGGCGGGTATCTTCAGCCGCAATAAAATCAACACTTTTCAGCGTTTCTATTGCCCTGAAAGTAATATCCCCCAAATTTCCAATAGGTGTTCCCACAACAAACAATTTTGCCACGTTTTCTATTATAGAGGCAAAATGATTTGCTGACAAGATGAGATAAGGGTATCTCTAAAAAATCATCTTCGATGCTTTTTCTGAGATGCCTGCGCATTCTAAGTCTTGGAAATAGCAAGACTTAGAAGTGTGCGTTTTCAAAGT
>CAVFQN010000040.1:0-2809 GCA_963624615.1 Treponemataceae bacterium
TTGCTTGTTGGGGCATAGGATAATGATAAGGAGTAAGGCAAAAATTCTTTTTCCTCTCTGGCAATCCAGCCGTTATCAAAATCATAACCAATTGTATTTGACATCACATAAGAAATTGAAAATGAATACCAGGAAAGTGACGCTTTTAAACTTTCGTGTTCTTCATCTTCCCTGTTGTAAGTATAACTTTCACTAAGAGTAAGATTTTTGCCCAAAAGTGGAAATGAAATAGAAAGAGACTGCTGTAAAGGATTTTTCTTCCACGGCTGGAATTCCAGAAGCTGCTTTTCTGTCAAATTTTTATCAGAATTTTCCTGCCAACCTGTAGAAACAGAGGCTGTAACGTAAGGGAAGGTCAGAGCCAGGGTCGCAGTATATTGGCGGAGCAAAGGTGGCATAATTGCTGTAAATGTCAAAGTTTGACCAAATTTTTTGTTGAATTCTTTTGCACTTAGAACTGCAGAAAGGCTGTTTACCGTAATGGAATCATCATCAGTCCAGTCAACTCCGTAAATTTCATATTCGGGATTATCAACATCTCCAGTAAATTCCCGGCGTAAAACTTTTATTGTCGAATTCCAGGAAACACTGGAATCTGAAAACATATCCACGTAAGCAAAAGGCTTAAAGGAGATTGTATTTGTGTTTGCAATATCCTGTTTTCCTGCATTGTAATCAGAAAGTTTGAGGGTATCTGCGGCTGATGTTGTGTAACCAATTGTTTCATCATTAGAAATATAAGAGTGTTTTTGCCAGACTGGCGAATATGTAAGTCCATTTGATACCGACAAAAAACTTCCTCCGTAATTCATTGTACTTGTAAGCGAAACAGGAGTTTTTATTGTGTACATTGCGGAACGAAGATTCTCCCAGTCAAAATCTTCAGATTTTTTAAGATTTGCAGAAGAATATGAAAACTGATCTACGATATTTGCAGAAGCAGAATAAGACAATTTATAGGTAAAACCTTGGGTTATGGACGTTAGGGACGGAGTGTAATCAAGACTTGGAAAATAATATTCAAATAAATCTTCATTTTCTGTTTCATCAACAGTCAAATCATCGTCAGAATTTTCAGAATCTTCATCCTTTTCATCAATATCTTCATTTGCTTTTGCTTCTTCTTCCAGCTTTTTCTGAGCTTCCTTTTCTGCGGCTTCGGCTTCTTCCTGCAATTGTTTTTCGGATTTTAACTCGTCAGGTTTGTTGATAGCAACAGGGAAAGAATAAGATGTTTTTTTAGCTGATGAATTTGAAGTCATTGGCCAGGAAAATAAAGTTCCACTCACAGAAACTGTCGTAGAAACCGGAGTTACCAAAGACGGATAATAAAATTTTCTAGTTGGAGTGTAACTTGTCCACTCCGATTCAAAATCTTCACCGTCATCATATGTCATTTCGCTTGTATTTGCTGAAAGTGAAGAAAAATTGATTGTTGAATTCCAGTTGATAGAGGCAGAAGAAACATAAGGTTTTATAAAAGTTGGCAGGGTTGGAGAATAAGAAGAAGTAAGCTGCCATGTAAATGATGATACTTCAGACACTGTGATTGTATCCGTAGATGTCGATGTAGAAGTATTTTCCATCAGATAGGTGAGCCAATCCATGGATTCTTGACGGTAAGTTTTAAAATCATAAGCATAGTATGGATCTGAATAAACTGGCAAAGACAAATTCAGAGTAAAAGGTTTTGATAAAGTAAGTTTTAGGTTTGCACTGTAACGGAAGGGGGTTGAAAAGCCCAGAAATGTTGCATTATCTTTATAAGTCACCCCAGTAGAAGAAAAAGGATAATAAAGATTGTCTTTTGGGAAAAGCGTATTACTAAATCCTAAATCTGCCCCAAAAACAAAGCTTGTAAGATATTTATTTTTTTGCTTAAAACTAGAATCAAAACCAATCATATAGCCAAGATTTGAATACCAGTCCACCATAAGTTTTGCATACTGGCTTGTATCCCCAGTGTAATCTTGGTCTAAGTTATGAAGAACCAGACCTTCCAACTTTTGTTCTTTTAGCGTAGAGGGTTTTATAAAATTATAAATTCCACTCAAACTGCCGCTTACCGTTGTATCAGTGGAAGAAGATGTGTCTAAAGGTTTACGCCCCCAAAGGTATGTCGTTGTCTGAATTGAATAACCTTCCCGTCTTCTGTAATTAAAAACAGGATTAAAAATCAATTCATCTTTCGGATAATAAAAAGCAGGAAGATAAAGAACTGGCAGGCTTCCAACGTACAAAAGTGCATTCAAAAAGGCAAATTCTCCGCCCGGCAAAAGCCAGGTTCTTGAAGCGTCAATATGCCAGTGAGGATTTTCATCATTACAAAATGTAAGACTGGAATTTTTAAAAGCAACAACGTTATTGCTGGATTTTCCAAACTGCTCGGACAAAACAATCAGGGTAGAACCGGAAGGCAGGTTGAGTGATGATGTTTGTGATTGAACAACCCTCCCCCCATCAAAAACGCCTTCCAAAGTGGAAGTATTCATCAGTAAAGAATTTGCCGTTGTGGTGTCCTGTCCGGAAGAATTTTTTGTCAGGATTTCTACAGAACCTTCGGCGTAAAGCATTTGGGTCTTGCGGTCAAAAGTGACTTTATCAGCTTTTACTGTCGTAGTAGAAGAACTTTTTTGAACCTGTAATTCTACCCCACCTTCCAGAACAATAGTGTCATTTCCGGTTTCTTCATTTTTTTTGTAAGAAGTCTGTCTCGCGTTATTAATTGTGATAGTTGTAATTTCCGATTCTTGCGCAGCTAGGGGCAAAATCAAAAATAAAAGAAAAATAATGACAAAAATTTTTTTTA
>CAVFQN010000040.1:2909-10774 GCA_963624615.1 Treponemataceae bacterium
TTACAGAGAATTTTTTTCTTGCAGAGAAAATATTTTTTTTAGAGAAAATCTGTATGACCTGCAAAATTGGCTTTATCATCAACTTTATCATCACTTTTCAATTATATACCAAAATAGACATTTTAGTCTTTTACCAGCATCTCCCTTATAAAATGTCCGGTAAAACTTTCCCTACACTCTGCCACATCTTCCGGGCTTCCTGTAGTAACAATGTTTCCCCCCCTGAAGCCGCCTTCTGGTCCCAAATCAATTATATAATCTGCCTGGCAAATTACATCCAGATTGTGTTCAATCATCACAACGGTATTTCCCTGATCCACCAGCTTTTGAATTACGGTCATCAGCTGCTTTACATCAGCAAAATGTAAACCGGTCGTAGGTTCATCAAGAATATACAGAGTTTTGCTTGTAGCCGGGCGAGCCAATTCGTTGGCAAGTTTCACCCTCTGGGCTTCCCCTCCAGACAAGGTCAAAGCATTTTGCCCCAGGGAAATATAACCAAGTCCAACAGACTGCAAAGTTGCAATTTTTTTATAAATATGAGGAATTCCTGCAAAAAAATCACAGGCTTCATCGATTGTCATATTTAAAACATCATTAATTGATTTACCCTTGTATTCCACTTCCAGAGTTTCTTTGTTAAAACGCTTGCCCCCGCAAACTTCGCACTGAACGTAAACGTCCGGCAAAAAATTCATTTCAATTACGTTTTCACCAGCTCCCTGACAGGCTTCACATCGGCCACCTTTTACATTAAAAGAAAAACGACCTTTTGCATAACCTCGGGCTTTTGATTCCGGCAGACTTGCGTACAAATCGCGGATTGCATCAAAAACTCCAACATAAGTTGCAGGATTAGACCTGGGAGAACGGCCGATTGGGCTTTGATCAATGTTGATTACCTTATCAAGCCCGTCAATTCCTTCAACCCCATCACATTTTCCCACCGGATATTCTGTTCGCATCAATTTATTTGAAACAGCCGGGTACAAAATATCACTCATCAGGGTAGATTTTCCCGAACCAGAAACCCCGGTAATGCAGGTAAAAGCCCCAAGAGGAATTTGAACGCTGATATTTTTTAAATTATGCTCACTTGCATTTTTGATTGAAAGATATTTTCCGTTTCCAGGCCGACGTTTCTGAGGAATTTCCATTTTTAATTTTCCAGCCAGATATTGTCCGGTCAGGCTTTCTTCCACCTTTGCAACCTGGTCTGGCGTTCCGGCAGCAACAACCCTGCCACCATTAACTCCGGCTCCAGGTCCCATATCAATAAGATAATCGGCAGTCCGCAAAGTCTGTTCGTCGTGTTCTACTACAATTACAGTATTTCCGTTATCACGAAGATTTAGCAGAGTATCAATTAAACGCTGATTGTCCCGCTGATGAAGTCCAATGGAAGGTTCATCAAGAATGTACATTACGCCGCAAAGGGCAGAACCAATTTGAGTTGCCAGGCGGATTCGCTGGGCTTCCCCACCAGAAAGAGTTTCCGCCGCCCTTTCCATTGTAAGATAATCCAGGCCAACATCCCGCAAAAAACGCAATCTGGCCCGAATTTCTTTTAAAACCTGCTCTCCAATCTTTTTTTCCGACTCCGTCATCTCCAGATTATCAAAAAATTCTATGCTGTCACTTACAGAAAGCTGGCAAAGCTGATAAATATTTTTTCCACCAACCGTCACCCCCATAGCTTCCGGTCGCAAACGCTGGCCGTGACAGGAATGACATTCGCTGATTGTCATAAATTTTTCTTCAATGTTGGCTCGCTGATTTTCCCCCCAGGCTTCATTGTGCCGCCTCTGCATTTCGGCAAAAAGTCCCTGCCAGGGGCGATTATATTCCGAATAACCTTCCCCACTCTGTTTTTTATAAATCCAGTGGATTTTTTTTGTCAAATCACCATTCCACAAATAATCAAATTGCTTTTCAGACAGATTTTCGATTGGAGTGTCCAAATCAAAACCACCAGCCTGGGCAACCGCAGAAAACATTGAATGGTTCCATTCTGATTCAGGATTAAAAAATGGGAAAGCCCGCTGATTAAAAGACAGGGATTTATCCGGCAGGATTTTCTTAAAATCCCACTCCATTTTTTGGCCCAGCCCGGTACATTCGGGACAAGCCCCAAAAGGATTATTAAAAGAAAAAAGTCGAGGCTGTAAATCTGGAATAGAAATTCCACAATCAGGACAGGCATTTTTCTGGCTAAAGAAAACTTCACTTTCGGTGTCACTGTCAGGATCTTTCCGGCTCACAATCACAATTCCGTTTGCGTTTTTTAATGCAATTTCGATGGAATCTGCAAGACGAGTTCTGATATCAGGTCCTTTTTTAATGCGGTCAACTACAATTTCGATAGTGTGCTTTTTCTGTTTATCCAGCTTGATGGAATCTTCCAAATCCGCCATCACCCCATCAATTCTGGCCCGAATAAATCCGGATTTTTTTGCATCTTCAATAATTTTTGTATGTTCGCCCTTTTTTCCTCTGATAACAGGGGCAAAAATCTGCATTTTGCAAGCGTCCGGCCAAGCCAAAATCGTATCAATAATCTGGTCAACAGACTGTTCCCGAATTTCACGTCCACAATTAGGACAATGAGGATGCCCCATTCGAGCATAAAGCAAACGGTAATAATCATAAATTTCGGTGATTGTACCAACCGTAGACCGAGGATTTTTATTTGTAGATTTTTGTTCAATAGAAATGGCAGGCGAAAGACCTTCAATCAAATCAACATCCGGCTTATCCATCCGCCCTAAAAACTGTCTTGCATAAGATGACAGAGATTCCATATACCGTCTCTGCCCTTCTGCAAACAATGTATCAAATGCCAGTGATGATTTTCCCGACCCGGAAAGGCCAGAAATTACAACAAGTTTATTTCTTGGAAGAGTTACGTCCACATTTTTTAAGTTATGTTCACGAGCTCCTTTAATAACAATCTTATCTTCCATATCGGTCTATTCTAGCAAAAAAGTGATTTAGCGTGAATATGCAAAAACTCCGCCGTTGACAGAAAAGAAATCCATCTATAAACTTTTAGCACTAAAAAACAGGAGCGTCTTTATGATTATAAAAGTTGTTTTATTAATTGTATTTTTTGCCATTATGCTTGGAGTTGGAGTTTACGCCCGCCGCCAGGCCACCGATGTAAATGGCTTTGTTTTGGGTGGCAGATCTGTTGGTCCCTGGCTCACCGCCTTTGCATACGGCACATCATATTTTTCTGCCGTAGTTTTTATCGGATATGCAGGACAATTTGGCTGGAAATACGGACTTTCCACAACCTGGGTTGGCTTGGGAAACGCTTTTATCGGTTCTTTGCTTGCCTGGGCAGTTATGGGACGTCGAACCAGAGTTATGACCCACCACTTAGATGCAAAAACCATGCCAGAATATTTTGGCAAACGTTTTGAAAGCAAATCTTTGAGAATTGCAGCCGCTGTAATTGCTTTTGTATTTTTAATCCCATATACCGCCTCTGTTTACAAGGGACTTTCAACACTTTTTGGGCTGGCTTTTAACATTGATTACCGCTGGTGCGTAATAGCCATGGCCTTTTTGACAGCCCTTTACGTAATTTTGGGCGGCTACATGGCAACGGCAATTAATGATTTTATCCAGGGAATTATCATGCTGGTGGGAATTGTTGCAGTAGTTGCGGCAGTTTTAAAAGGACAGGGAGGATTTCTCTCAGCAATCCAAAAACTTTCCCAAGTACCTGTTGACCCGTCCACCACAGTTCCAGAACTCCAGAACATGAATGGACCTTTTGTTTCATTCTTCGGGCCTGACCCGGCAAATCTTTTGGGAGTTGTGATTTTGACCTCTCTGGGAACCTGGGGACTTCCACAAATGGTGGGAAAATTCTACGCCATCAAATCAGAAAAAGCCGTAAAAACAGGAACCATAGTTTCTACATTTTTTGCGGTAATTATTTCCTGCGGATGTTATTTCTTAGGCGGATTTGGCAGACTTTTTGACAGCCCTGCAATTTATGGCACAGACGGAAAAATTATGTACGACTCTATCATTCCTCAAATGCTTTCTTCTCTGCCAGACCTTTTAATCGGAATCGTAGTGATTTTGGTACTTTCTGCTTCCATGTCCACATTATCATCTTTGGTTTTGACATCCAGCTCAACTTTAACTTTGGACGTACTCAAAGAAACCGCCTTCAAAAAACTTGACGAAAAGAAAACCCTGCTCGTCATGCGGATTTTGGTTTTATTCTTTATTGTGATTTCGGTAGCAATCGCCCTGAACCCTCCAACTTTTATTGCCCAGCTTATGGGAATTTCCTGGGGAGCTTTAGCAGGAGCCTTCCTCGCCCCGTTCTTGTACGGATTATTTTCCAAAAGAGTTACAAAAGCTTCGGTTTGGGTATGTTTTATTTACGGTGTGGGGATTACGCTAGCCAACATTTTCCTGAATTTTATGAATCCAATAAACTGCGGTGCGGCAGCCATGCTGGGCGGTCTTGTGATTGTTCCACTGGTCAGCCTTTTCACTCCAAAAATGGATAAGGCAAAAGTCGACCAGATGTTTACCTGCTATGATGAAAAAGTTCAAGTTACAGCAAAGACAGTTTTGGTAGAAGATGAAGAAGAAAAGAAGTAAAGGACGTCTATAAAGTGTCTCCTTAAAGACAAAAAAAATCCGGCTCGGTGAGGGTCGGATTTTTTTTGTGATTTTTGTATCTGGCGATTTATGAGCTTGCTCGCTCGATAAATCTCGCTCGTAGGCTTTTCGAAGGAGGTAGCAAAACGAACCGCTGGCGCAATTCATTTTTAACGCCTCCCCTATATTGGGCATCTCTAAAAATTGCAATTTTTAGAGGCTCCCTATTAGCCTAATTAGCCTTAATACTATTCTTTACAATAACATCATGAGCACCGCCTTCTCTTATAGAAGCCGGACTGACCATAGTAATTTTTGCATTTTTCTGCAAATCTGGAATATTTGTTACCCCACAGTTACACATTGCGTGGATAACTTTGCTTGTAGTCAAAACAACGTTATCGTGAAGAGAACCTGCATATGGAACATAGGAATCGACGCCTTCTTCAAAAGCCATACCTTTTTTTCCGCCTAAGTCATAGCGCTGCCAGTTGCGGGCTCGATTTGAACCTTCGCCCCAGTATTCCTTTACATAGTTGCCGTTTACAATCAGTTTATTTGTTGGAGATTCATCAAAACGGGCAAAATAACGGCCAAGCATTACAAAATCAGCCCCCATTGCAAGTGCCAGAGTAACGTGGTGGTCATAAACAATACCGCCATCAGAACAAATCGGGATATAAATACCAGTTTTTTCGTAGTAAGCGTCGCGAGCCTTTGCAACTTCGATTGTCGCTGTAGCCTGACCACGTCCAATTCCCTTCTGTTCACGAGTAATACAAATTGAACCGCCACCAATACCAATTTTTACAAAATCAGCACCAGCCTCTGCCAAAAAATTAAAACCATCAGCATCTACGACATTACCAGCCCCGATTTTTGCATCAGGCCATTTTGCGTGAATATCCTGCAAAGCCCTTCTCTGCCATTCTGTAAAACCTTCAGAAGAATCCAAGGTCATAACATCAACACCGGCAGCAAGCAGAGCCGGAACTCTTTCCATATAATCACGAGTATTAATACCAGCCCCAACAATGTAACGTTTTTTTGCGTCCAAAAGTTCAAGAGGATGTTCTTCGTGACTTGCAGCATCTTTTCTAAAAATCAGATAAAGGAGTTTTCCATTTTTATCAACTACAGGAAGCTGATTTACTTTTTCTTTCCAGATTAAATCATTTGCTTCTTCCAGGGTGATTCCATCTTTTGCCATAACAAGTTTTGAAAGCGGCGTCATGTAATCACTAACTTTTGCATCAAGAGGACAATGAGAAATGCGGAAATCGCGGTCAGTAATAATTCCCACCAATTTTCCATTTGCAGAGCCGTCTTCTGTAACAGCAACGGTTGAATGACCTGTGTGATTGATTGCATCAACTAGTTCCGAAAGAGTCTGATCAGGACGGATATTTGTATCAGAAGAAACAAAACCAGCCTTGTAATCTTTTACCCGGGCAACCATGGCAGCCTGATTTTCTATAGTCTGAGAACCGAAAATAAATGAAATTCCACCTTCTTTTGCAAGTGCGACAGCAAGTTTATCATCAGAAACCGCCTGCATAACCGCAGAAGTCATCGGGATATTCATTGTAAGCGGACATTTTTCGCCAGCTTTTTTATTGTAACGGACAACAGGAGTCTGCAACGAAACATTGGCAGGAATACAATCCGATCCTGTGTAGCCAGGAACTAAGAGATATTCATCAAAAGTGTGTGATGGTTCTTCAAAAATGTAAGCCATGGGGTTCTCCTTAAGTAATAAAATTAATGTGAAAGTATAAAAAACACGACTTTCTAAGTCTTGCTATTTCAAAAACTTAAAACGTCTACAATCATTCAAAGCTATAATCCATACCAGGATCTGTATCCTTAAACAGAGGCCTATAAGGGACAATAATTTCGTCTCCTTTTTCTACAAAATATTGACTCACAAACGAAGGATCATCCATAATCCTGTCTGCTTCAATCAAAATCTGTTGCCCATCGCGGGTTATGTAAATTTTTTTCAAATCAGAAAAAACAGTGAAGTATTCTGAAATACGCCTTATAAGAGTGGAATAATTCTCATCTTGATAAAAATAAATTTTTCTTCGTCTAATGTCATAACGATCCGGATCATTTGAATCAGTTTCCCCATTTCCAATAATACCAGTAATTTCAATATAAGGCTTGTAAGCAGCCGTCGTTGGAATATAAATAGAATCACTATCTTTAAGTTCTAAATTGTCACTTATATCCTTTTCTGATAGCAAAGAAATTTTTGTTAGTTTATCTCCAGTCAGTTGCCTTCTCAAAAGCTGAATTCTAGCAGAATCCGCCGTTACCAATAACCCATTACCATAAAACTTCACTAAATCAGAAAGATTTTCGCCCTTCAAAAGTTCATAAGTTCCCGGTCTTTCGACAGCACCAGAAATGGAAACCTTACGCTCGAAACGAGAAAATTCAATTGTATCACCAGGTCTCAAATATGGATTTTGAGAAAAATCCCCCTGGCGATTAGCCTTAAACAAATCACAAGTTTTAACCTTTCCATTCGAACTCTTAACTTTTATATTTCTAGTTGACGCAAATTCTGTAAGCCCAGCAGCACCAATCATATCTGAAAGACGATTTAATGACCAAGCCCTGAGTTCTCGAACCGTAGCAACTTCTCCAGAAACGACAACCTTAAAATTACTAGGCTGAAGCATAACAAAAGAAACCACGCTCAAAGGGTAATTTTGCATTACAAGTTTTTCTATCTCTTGTTTTAACTGAATAAAAGTCAAACCTGAACAATTTATAATTCCCAAATTTACAACTCGGATTTTATAAGTCGGATCGACGGTAATGGTATAAGAAACTGAAGTTCCACTTGTATAAAAGGAAAGGGAATAAGTATCACCAGCTGTGACAATATAATCCTTTGAAGACATCGCACTCTGTGCATTGCCGGTAAAAAGAATTTTATCTTCTCTGATTGTTTCACTTTCTCCTTCTGCATAAAGAGACTGCAAAGGTAATGAAAAAACAAATGCTAAAACAAGGACTTTAATAATTTTTCGATAACTCAAACGGACAATCATTCTTTTAGTATATTCTTTTTTCCTAATGTTAATCAAGTTACAATTTTTTAGGTTCAATCACTTTTTTTGTGTGATTGATAAAAAAAAGGGATAATACTCCGTATAATTAGTGAAACCAAAAACCTTAACAAACGGAGTGTAACATTATCCCTATGAATACTTATATCAAAC
>CAVFQN010000041.1:0-7410 GCA_963624615.1 Treponemataceae bacterium
AAAGAATACAGTTACGGTGAAATCAACACCAGTAAAAAATTTAATAATATAGTCACAGATTTGAATACCATTTCAAAAAATCCAAATCTTACAACAAATAGTCTGGTAAATGACTTGAAAAAGTCGCTGGGGTCTTTTAATGACTATGCTTTTATCAAAATTACTATTAATGATGTTGAAATTTTAAAATATCCAGCAAATCAAACTTTGGAAACAACAAAATCCAGCCTTACAAAAACTTATGAAAAGTCCTTTTCTAGCCGGGTCGGAACTTTTAAAATCGTAAGTAATTTATACCTTTTGCGACCGTCTTCAATTTATTATTACGGGAAAGTTGCTTTTCTGATTATTCTCGCAATTACACTTTTGACGGTTGTCATTATCATTTATATGAATACCCATGGTGATGGGGACGTTGATATTGATAGTCCCTTGCCTCTGGAAGTAAAAGATGATGATGTTACTGATAATATTACAAATCCAGATTCTACTAACGTTGAAATAAAGGGAACAAAGGAAGAAAATTCTGCTCAAGAACTACAGTCACAAATTCAGATTCAACAGGTAGCAGAAAATCCGGTTCAGGAAAAGGGACAAGAAGAAAATCCTCAAGTAGAAGTAGAAAAATCACAAGAGGAAAAAAATCAGGAAGAAAAAGAAGAAGAAAATCCTCAAACTGAAACAGAAAAAATACCAGAAGCCGAGCCTGTAGAACTGCCTAGCCAGGAAGTAAAACCAATGGAATTAAATAATCAGTCTCAATCCGATTCCCCTGCCGGGCTTTTTAATCCGGTTACAGGTTTTGGCTGGGAGCAGTATTTGCTTACCCGTCTGGAAAGTGAGATAAATCGGGCGATTGCGTCAGAAATTGACTTTTCAATTTTTATTATTCAACTGCCAGGGTTGTCACGAGACAGCGAAATGGTTAAAAATGTCTGCAATTATCTTGCACTTCAATTCCAGTTCAAGGATTTATTGTTTGAATACAAGGACGACTGCCTGGTTGCCATGAAAATCAGTATGGATTTGGACGAAGCGTTGAATTTTGCAGATAAAATCTACGCCGATATAAAAAATATCATCGAAGATAATAAGTGTTATATTGGTATTTCTACAAGATCTATCCGAATGGTATCTGGGGAAAGGCTTTTGAACGAAGCCAGCCAGGCTTTGCTTCATGCAAAAGATGATGAAGATTCCCCGATAATTGCATTTAGGGTTGATGCTGAAAAGTACAGACAGTTTTTGGAAGGAAATAAGGACTAGTTTGAACTAATTGTCATTTTAGACTTGTTTCAGAATCTTGGAAAACTCGTCATTCCGAGCTTGACTCGGAATCTTGGGAAATATCATCGGGCCTTGAATCTGGTTCTCCAGGGCTTGATTCACCACCGTCTTTCTCGGTACCACTTTCAGTCTCTGCTTTTTTATTAAACTCTTCAATCGCACTTTCAAATTTTGCCACGTTTTTGTTATCCAGAAAATTTTCTTTCAGGCGAGCCAATAACTCATTTACTAAATCAGTATTTTCTGTGTAAGTTTTTTCATCAACCGTCAACAATGAAATATAATTTTCCAGGTATTTTTCATTTTGACTTTCAATTTCGAGTAACTGGGCATACAAGTCGCGGGCTTTTTCCAACTCCCCTTGCATTGTATAAATATAGGCAAGACTTGCTTTTAGACTGGAATTTTCAGGATCTCTTTTCAGTAATTTTTTGTACATTGGCAGAGCTTCGTTCCAATTACTGGCAAGAGCATAGGATTTTGCTAGTTTGTAATATGATGACCAGTAAATTTTCCGATTCTGCATGGACATTTTGTAATATTTGGCAGCGTTGGTGTAATCTTCCAGTTTGAAATATGAATCACCAATATTGGAATATTCCACATAAACATTATCAATTACAATTTTTTCCTGGCCAGGTACAAGGGCAGAGTTTGACGCACAGGCAAAATTTAAAAAAATTGAGGATATAAGAACAAGAGATTTTTCAAGCTGTAATTTTTTTCTAGTTTTCATCTATTTCTTATATCCTCTTTTTAGGAAGATGCTGAAATGGCACCACAAAAACAAAGTTATCCTAAAACAATCTTTTCGATTTCGTAAAGTTGAGATTTGTACAAGCCTGAAATATTATGACCATAATCAGCAATAAGCTGGATAATATTTCTTGGGGCTTCTTTTGTATCGCAGCCATTAAGACGGTCGCCTGCGTCGCCAAGTCCTGGCATGATGTAGGCTTTTTCGTTCATAACAGGATCCATCCACAGGGTGTAACAAGTACAATTTTCCAGGGCACGAGTAACACGGATACTGCCCTTCAAAGTTGAAATTGTATTAAAGAAAGAAATTGACTTTGGATGAACGCCCTGGCTCTGCAAATATTTTACAACAGTTACCAGAGAACCGCCTGTCGCATTCATAGGGTCTGCAAAAATCAAATCTTTGCCGTCCAAATCTTCCAACTTAAAGAAAGATTTTGTCAAATCCATGATGTATTCCATGTTAGATTCGTTTTTTGTATCGTTGCGGCTGATTTTGAAAAGTGCAAATGGAGTTTTGTATTTGTGGGAAGAATATTCCTGGATTTCTTTTGACATAATCATACTTGGCAAAAGAGCTCCACGAAGCATTACGCACATAACAGTATTTTCGATTTTATGATCGATGTCAGGGATTTTGTGAACGGCGTAGTTCTGAACCGGGAAATTAACCGGAGTTTTTACGATGATATGACCTTTTTTATCATCATGCTGTTCTGTATAAGCCATGCGGAAAAGCATTTCATAAGCACGCTGGCTGTAATACATAAATTCCTGGTGGTCAGTTTCGACATCTCGCAATTTTGAAATTACTCGGGAACATTCTGCATGAGCCCCTTCTTCGGTGACAAAGGAATAAACTTTGATATTTGGATGTTTTGCACAGATTTTCTGCATTTCTTTACCCATTTTGTCATAGCCGTCAATAATTTTGCCTTCATCAACAGGATCAAATGACTTCATTGTTTCCTTAAACATTACTTCAAGGCTTTTCAAATCATCCATATCCTCTTTTGTAAGATAGCCGTCTAAATCCTCTGCTTTTAGAATAATTTTGTCATTCGTCATTTTTATCTCCTAGTAACTATTGAAAAACGCGCTAGCAGCACATTTTTTTTACAAAACTAAAATTTTATACAACTGTTGTTTGTCAATCTTTATGCCATTAATCTGTAATTCGTTTGTCGATAATTCCAGGCTTTGCGAATTTGTAAGACCAAAAGCTAAGGTCAACAGGGCTTTTCCGGCCCTCATGTATTTATCACTTTTAAAATTAAAATCAAGATTTAACAAATATTGACTTTCGTGTTTAGGATCTGTAACAAAAGAACCTTTTACATCTATTAATCTTAAATCAAGATTTGCTCCTGTCAAGATTGTTAAAAATGATTGAGGCTTATTTGCATAAAATCTGATTTCATCTTCCGCCCCTTTCAAATATTCGACAAGTTCTTGCGGCAAATCTGAATAAAGTTGGGGATTGTCGGCAGATTCGGCTGGCATAGCAGAAAGGTTGTCATAGCGGTTGATCATATAATCCATATTTCTACCGATGCAGGTAATAGATTTTGTTGGAAAAGCTAAATCCATACCATCATAAGAATAAACAGGATATTGATTTCCGCCTGATTCCGGGGTAAAGGTAGATTTTTCCCAGCCATTTTTTTTGTTCAAAACTTTTGAAATATGACCAGTGGGAATGGAAGAATCAATTGAAGCTTGCATTTCTAGATTTTTTCTAGAGCGGTTTAATCCACAGTAGATTTTATTGATACGGTCTGAAAGCAATTTCACATCAGATCCAGAAATATTTTGAACATTGTTTGAAATCATTCTTTCAATTAAAACTGTATCTGCCGCCTTTGGAATGGCAATATAAAATCCACTTTTGTTATCCAGCAATTCAATCGGGTCAACTGTCCTTCCTGCAGGAAGACTTTTGCAAGCTGCAAGAAGGATGACAAGTGAAGCCAAAATTGAAATCAGAATAAATGAACTTGATTTATGCTTTAGCAATTACAAAACTCCATTTTTTATCATCAGCTTCAATTTCTACTCCACCAGAAAGGCTGCCTGCCCAGGTAATGGAAGTTGCCAGAGTTTCGTTTGCGATAAAGTCTGAAAAAGCTTTGTAAGCAGATTCCAGAACCTGATCGCCGGTAAGCTGAATTGTAATTCTGTCTGTTACGTTATAGCCGTTTTCTTTACGCTGATTTTGAATACCACGGATTAAATCGCGGACATAACCTTCTTTTTTAAGTTCATCTGTAACTTTTGAATCAAGGCCGACTGTCAAAGTTCCATCATTGAGAACTTTCAAATCATCTTTTTCAAAACGTTCGATAAGAACTTTTTCGGAATTAAGTTCAACTTTTTTTCCTTCAACTTCGATTTCAACAGGTTTATTTTCGAGAATTGCAACAATCTGATTATTGTTAAGGTCTTGAATTAGAACTGCGGCTTTTTTCATCAAAGGTCCAAGTTCTTTTCCCAAAACTTTGAAGTTTGCCTTTGCCTTGTACTCAACCAGTTCGTCTTCCCTTTCGTGGAATTCAACTTTTTTGACGTTCAATTCTTCGGCAATTACGTCCTGCATTTCCTGAAGAACTGATTTTTCGCTTGAATTTCTTGTAACAAGGGCAACAGAAGCAAGTGGCTGACGGTTTTTAAGATTAAACTGATTTCGGAGGCTGTGGCCCATTGAAACAGCTTTTTGAACGGTAGCCATTTTGAATTCCAAAGTCGAATCTTTCCATGCTGCGTTTGGAGTTGGATAATCACAAAGGTGAACAGATTCTTTATCCTCAGAAGTCTTAAGATTCTGATACATTTCTTCTGTGATAAATGGAACAAATGGAGCGGCAACTTTAGTCAAAGTTTTTAAGGCAATATAAAGTGCTTCATAAGCTTCGGCTTTATCACCATCATTTTCAGATTTCCAGAAACGGCGGCGACTTCGGCGGATATACCAGTTGTTCAATTGGTCAATAAATTTAACTATCGGGTCAATGGCACCAGACAAATCATAAGAATCAAGGGCTTTAGAAACATCTTCAATAAGCCCCTGAGTAATAGAAAGCAGCCAGGCATCCAGTGGATTTGCAGGCTTTTTATCATCAAACAAATGACCATTAGGACATGCTTTATCAATATTTGCATAAGTTACAAAGAAAGAATAAGAATTCCACCAAGGAATGATGATTGATTTTAGAACATCGCGAACCCCTGCATCTGAATAGCGGATTTCATCAGCACGAACAACGGCAGAGTGCATGAGGAAAAGGCGGATTGCATCAGCACCAAATTTATTGATTGCTTCGACAGGGTCTGTATAATTTCGCAAAGATTTAGACATTTTGCGACCATCTTCAGCCAAAACAATTCCGTTTACAATACAATTTTTGAAGGCTGGTTTATCAAAAAGTTGGGCTGCCAAAACTGTAAGGGTGTAGAACCAGCCTCTAGTCTGATCCAGACCTTCGGAAATGAAATCTGCAGGGAAATGCTGTTCAAAATATTCTTTATTTTCAAAAGGATAATGCTGCTGAGCGTAAGGCATAGAACCAGATTCAAACCAGCAGTCAAAAACTTCTGGGATACGATGCATTGTGCCTTTTTTACATTTTGGACAGGTAAATGTGATTTTATCAACATACTGTTTGTGTAAATCATCTGGATAAGTTCCGCTCAAATCTTTTAATTCCTGGCGGGAACCTACACAAAGAGTGTGCCTACAATTAGGATCATCACAACGCCAAATTGGCATTGGGTTACCCCAGTAACGGTTACGGCTCACAGCCCAGTCCCGAGCCCCAGCCAGCCATTTTCCAAAACGCCCTTCCTTGATGTGATTAGGCTGCCAGGTAATCTGAGAATTAGCCTTGAGCAAAACATCGTGGTAATCTGCAACTTTTACAAACCAAGAACCAATTCCTCTGTAAATAAGAGGAGAACCACAACGCCAGCAATGAGGATAAGAGTGAACTACTGTATCGCGTTTTACAAGTTTTCCCTCATCCTTGAGGCGTTTCATAATCTCTTTATCAGCATCTTTTACAAAAATTCCCTGGTAGTCTGGAACTTCGCCTGTAAATTTACATTCAGCGTCGATTGGTTCAACTTCCGGAACACCTGAACCAGCAAAAACCTTATGGTCATCTTCACCAAAAGCAGGAGCAATATGAACAATACCAGTACCGTCTTCTGTAGAAACGTAAGCTGCATTGAACATTCGGAAAGCACCTTCATTGCATTTTTGATTAGAGATTTTCTCGCATTCAGCAGGATCTGCAAGTTTTGCAAAATATGGGAACAATGGTTCGTAATGAGCACCCACAAATTTACAACCCTTTTCGCAGTAAATAATTTCGTAATCTTCAGGATTTTTATAATAAGCAGAAAGTCTGGCTTCGGCAAAAATATAATAGTCCCCGGAAGCCTTATCCAGGATTTTTACATAATCAATATCAGGGCCCATACAAAGGCCCAGGTTTGATGGAAGGGTCCAAGGGGTTGTAGTCCAGGCAATAAAATAAGTTTTGCCATTTGTCATATCCGGATCATTGATTGCAGATGGTGCTTTTGTAATTTTAAAGCGGACAGTTACAGTCTGATCCTGAACATCCTTGTAGCCCTGGGCAAGTTCGTGGGTAGAAAGAACTGTAGAACATCGTGGACAATATGGAAGAATATATTTTCCTTCGTAGATTAACCCTTTATCCCACAAAGATTTAGCAACCCACCAGATTGATTCCATGTAATCAGGTTCCATGGTTTTGTAGTCATGGTCAAAATCAACCCAGCGTCCCATTCGGGTGATAGTTTTACGCCACTCTGCTGTGTAGCGGAGAACGGAATCCTTACATTTATCGTTGAATTTATCAATTCCGTACGCTTCAATTTCGTGTTTTGAGTTGATTCCCAGTTCTTTTTCAATAAGGTTTTCAACAGGAAGCCCATGGCAGTCCCAGCCAAAACGGCGTTCAACCTTTTTACCCTTCATTGTCTGATAGCGGGGAATAATATCTTTAATTGTTGATGGAATAAAATGACCAAAATGTGGGAGACCTGTAGCAAATGGAGGTCCGTCATAGAAAACAAAGTCTTCAGCACCTTCACGCTGACTTACAGACTTTTCAAAGATTTTATTGTCCTGCCAGAATTTAAGGACGTCTTCTTCCTGCTTTGGGAAGTCAACTTTTGGATCAACCGGTTTAAAACTCATATTTTTTTGTCCTTACATAAGAATTTTTAATCTTAAGGGAGCCTCTAAAAATTGCAATTTTTAGAGGCAACTTTGAAAATGCGCATTCTAAGTCTTGCTATTTCCAAGATTTAGAATGCGCAGGCATCTCTGAAAAAGCA
>CAVFQN010000042.1:0-5800 GCA_963624615.1 Treponemataceae bacterium
ATATAAGATTGTAAAAATCTATACGAAAATATAACAAAAATCTACATTTTCTAAAAAAACCGATTTCTTGAATTCTTACTTCTTCTTCTATATAATTTTCCAAAAAATTGCAATGACCCACAGCGAGTCAGGAGGAAAAAATGGATAAGTTAAAAATTTTATTGGCAAAGGGAAGGATTTACGAATCGGTTTACGAACTTTTAAACGACGTTGGCATTTCAATCCATCTTCCCGACAGACAGTATTTTCCGACGACAAATCAAAAAGACCTGGCATTTCAGGTTGTAAAACCTCAAATCACAAGTCTGCTGCTGGCAAAAAACAAGGCGGATTTAGGATTTAGTGGCAAAGACTGGGTTTACGAAAATGGCGTAGAAAATGACGTTGTAGAAATTATGGATTTGGGTTTTGATCCGGTTCAAATTGTTGCCGCAATTCCAGAAGCTCGTGATTATGATAAAATCCTGAAAAATTCTGTAACAATCGCTACGGAATATCAGAATTTAAGCAGAAAATATATCGAAGAAAAAAAGATAAAGGGTACAATTTTCCGCACATGGGGAACTTCGGAAGGTTTTGTTCAGGATACGGACGATTCTATTGCCCAGATTTTGATTGATAACACTTCTACGGGGTCATCGCTGAAGGCAAACCGCCTCAAAGTTGTGGATACGCTGATGACTTCTTCGACTAGAATGTATGCTTCAAAAGAAGCCATGAATGACGCTGAAAAAAAGCAGAAAATCATGGAATTAAAGATGCTTTTTGAAACAGTTCTCAATGCCCGCGACCGGGTTATGCTGGAAATGAACGTTGCCGAAAAAGATTTTGACAGTTTGATAAAAGGTATTCCAAGTATGAAAAGCCCTACCGTTTCTCCACTTTTTGGAGGAAATGGTTTTGCTGTAAAAATCGCAGTTAAAAAATCAGATGTTCCTACTTTGCTGCCAAAACTCCAAAGTTTGGGGGCAAGTGATATTGTTGAATACGAACTCAGAAAAGTAATGCTTTAAGGGCAAAACAGAAAAAAGGACTTGAAGATGGCAAGAATAGCGACTATAAATCGGGTAACTGGCGAAACTCAAATAGAACTTACCTTGAATTTGGACGGAACTGGCAAATGTACGGTAGAAAATCCCATCGGATTTTTTGACCATATGCTCAAATCTTTTTGCAAGCACGGACTTTTTGATTTATCCGGGACTATAAAAGGAGATTTGAACGTTGACCAGCATCACACAATTGAAGACACAGGGATTGTGCTGGGAAAATGTTTTCAGAAAGCTCTGGGGGATTGTGCCGGAATTTTCAGAAGTGGATTTTTTATCTACCCGATGGACGAAACTCTGGCTCAGGCTGCCGTAGACTTTGGGGGCAGACCTTACCTTGTTTGCAATGCGAATTTAACTGGTATGCCGCTTGTTTCGGTAAGTGACGGAATACAGGCCTCTTTCCAGACTGATTGTTTTGAAGATTTTTGGATTGGTTTTGCAACAAATGCTTTGTGTAATCTGCATATTGATGTAATTCGTGGTCGTAGTGATCATCATAAAATTGAAGCTTGTTTTAAGGCGGTTTCCAGGGCAATCAGGGCGGCGGTAGAAATTGACGAACGCAGACAAGGGCAGATTCCTTCGACAAAAAATGTACTGGTGTAAGGGGTGAATGCCGAGATGGGGATTTGACCACCGGGGCAGGAATTTTGTCTTGCGTTAGGGCGTGGAGCAGCTGCGAAGGCAACTTCAGTTGCCGAAGCAGAAGACCGGAGGCACGCTATTTGCGTGCCGAGGACTTAGAGCGGAAGCGAACTGCGGAAGGCCCGACCGGTGCGGAGCGAAGCGGAGCACCGGAAACGCCATGATTAGAATTAACTTGATGGAACAGAAATTGACACACCAAGGTGGGATTTGAACTCTGGGGCGGGAGTTTTGGCTGAGGAGATAAAATGGTTCTCTAGGGCGGGGAATTTGTACTCCGAGGTGGGCGTTCGCTCTCCAGGGCGAAGATTTGACCTTCTGGGCGGGCGTTTATCCTATCGAGGAGCGGACATTCGACTATGGACGGGACTTATCATAAAATTACAGGGTGGTGAAATATGAAAATCGTAGTTTTTGGTGATTCTGTTTTGAAAGGGGTGGTCACTGGTCCCGAAACAAAGGGGATTTTTGACATAACCCCAAACGATTCTTTAACTCTTGCCCAAAAAGTCTTGGGGTTTGAACTGGATAATCACTCGATTTACGGAAATATAATCACAAAAGCCCAGGGAAAATTTCAAAAATGGCTGGAAAAAGGCAATACTGCCGATATTTGCATTATTGAATTTGGCGATAACGACAGCGATTATGACTGGCCACCAATCAGCAAAAAACCCGACGGTCAATATCAGCCTAAAACTCCGCTCAAAGATTTTTTGCAGATTTTGGATCAAATGGTGACGGAGTGTAAAAATCAAGGAATTCTTCCAGTTCTGGTCAACGCTCCGGCTCTTGTTCCCGACCGCTGGTTCAACACAATTTCTAAAAATCTCAATCGTGAAAATATCCTCAAATTTATCTTCCAAAATATCACCCAACTTTATCGCAATCAGGAAATTTACAACGCCCATGTCGTAAAATACGCCTACGAAAACAGAATTGACTTTATCGATATGAGGCTTTCACTTCTGGAGCTTCCAAATTATGATGATTACATTTGCCAGGACGGAATTCATCCCAACGACAAAGGTTATCAAAAAATGTCGGAAATCTGGATTAAAAATTTGCCAGCTATTTTTGAAAAAGTAAAAAAATCGGGAGATTTTTTTGGGGGAGATTTCTGTCGAGGGACGGGGGATTCGCTTAGAGGAGTGAAAAATTCCCCTCTGGGGGCGGACGCTTCCGTATCTGAAGAAAAACGAAAACTGGAATCTGATAAAGGGACTGAGTCTTCATCTGCTGAAAATTCTGAAATCACAATTTACACAGACGGCGGTTGCAGCGGAAATCCTGGATCTGGAGGTTGGGGAATTGTCGTAATCGCTGATGGACTTGCAAAACAACTTTCGGGCGGCGAAAAAAATACGACAAATAACCGAATGGAATTGACTGCAGCCATCACCGCTTTGACTGTAATTCATAACACTCCAGCCTTTGCGAACCGCCATGTGACCATAAATATCGACAGTCAGTATGTCAAAAACGGAATTACAAGCTGGATAAAAGGCTGGAAAGCAAAAGGATGGAAGACCGCCGGCGGCCAGCCTGTAAAAAACCAGGATTTGTGGGAAGAACTGAACGCCTTGAACGATGGCCTGAACGTTAGCTGGAACTGGGTGAAAGGGCACGCTGGAGTCGAATACAATGAGATTTGTGACCAGCTTTGCAAGGCAGAAATGGCGAAATTCAAATAAAAAAACTAACAACTCAGAACCGTCATTCTGGGCTGGGAAAGATGCAAAAACACGCTCAGATGACGTGTAAAGGGTGCAATCAGCGTTTTTTTTTAATTTTTTTCATTTTTTTTCAATTTGATTTCCTAAAATCGCAAAAATCGGACTATTTATATAGTATGAGAAAAACTATATTTTTTAGTCCGATTTTTTTGTTTTTATGTGGTGGGATTTTTATTTCCTGCCATTTTTTGGCTGATATTTCTACAGAAGAAAGGGTAAAGATTCTATTCCCAGACTGGCCTCCAGTGGAGATGGACGGTGGTGGGGATATGAACACCGGGGGTGGCAACGGGTCCACTGGGGTGAGCAAAGGAGACACCGAGGAGGACAACGGAAGGTACAACATGGACTCCGGGGCGAGCAGAGGAGACACCAGGGCGGGTCCTGTGGACACCGAGGCATGCACAGTGGTCACCAGGATGAACTCAATAGACACCGAGGAGGGCAATGAAAACACCTGGAGGGGCACCGAAAACACCGAGGTCACGCCCCCCACCCTTCTCGATACCAGCGACGCCACCAGGTCTGTCGCAGAGAACACCACAGGAACGCCCCCGAAAATCACAACCATCTCCCCTGCCACCCCTACATCCCCTCCACTTTCCCGCTGGAAAATCATCGTCTCAACAATCCAGGACTCCAAAACCTTCTACACCACAGACTCCTGCCTGGAATGGACATTTCAGAAAAATCAGCCTGCTAGTGTCACAATCCAGCCAATCACACTGCTAGAAGACGGCAGAGAAAGCGAATATTTCTACCCGGCGGGCTTTGTCTATCCGGCCGCCTGGTCAGAGTCCTCACTAGAGTCCACGAAAGATTCCTCCACAAGTGACACCACAGACGCCACTTCAAGCCCAGAAAATCAAACTACAGTGGCACAAAATTTCTCTGCACAAACTGCCACAAGTCAAAATGCCTCAGCCAATACCTCTCCAGCCGTTGAAATTGAAAACGGCCAGGTTCAAGCCACTTGGGAACAAGGCTTTTTATCAGAAATTTTAAGGCGGGCAATTTCCAGTAAAAACGAAACTGGAGTGTCAGATTCCAGACTTGCAGATTTTTTATCCTCCTTCAACTGGCAAAAAGCCCAGAAAACAATCAGGGAAAAACTAGAAAACTCCCTGGAAAATGAAACGGAAGCCTGTTTTAATCCCTGGCAAATTGACAGCAGCCACCTGCTCGATAACCTTTGCTACGGAAATTTTAAAATCTCATATTTAAATGTGACAGAATGTCAGACCTATCTTTTATCAGAACTTTTTGACGATGATTTTTTGCCAATTTCCCCTTTTATTCCGGAAAATCAGGTTCTTTATGAAAAAGGAAAAATCAAAATCAAAAAAAACACAGCCGTTTTGATTGGCGACGGTCACAAAAATGCCTTTGTTTTCTATTGCAAATCTGCAAAAAACATTTCACGAGACATTATTTATATGCCGATATACAGGGAAAGACTATGAAAAAATTCAAAAATATATTTTTACTTTTTATTGCAAGCTCAATTTTTCTGATTTCTGGCTGTAAAAAAAATCAGAGCAAAAACGCCAAAAACGACTCTGAAACAAACAACCAGGCTGAAATCGAAATCAAACAGGGAAATCACACCTGGTACTGTTTTACCGACCAGACTTTTAAACAGGTATCTAAACCTCAAAATGCAGACATGCTTCCCCAGCTGCCGTGGACAGAAGCGGTCAGAATTTCATCTGCCAACAGCGTAAATTCTGAGGATGGTGGTGACGCCAGATCTTTTGCCATTGTGAACAGGTTGGGCGTCCTTTGTTTTGAAAACGAAAAAATCAGCATTGGAAAGGATATTTCCCTTTTTGCAGATAGAACGGCCGGAAATCTGGTATTTTTGAACAATACTCCGCTTTTTTCTGTCTACAAAAGTTCATTTTTTAACGACACAATCACCGAGCCAAACTACAAAAATAATCCCGAAAACCACATTTTTTTGGTTCAATTTGATGACACTGCGAAAATTTCCTATCCTCTTATAAATTGCAACAATATTTGCGACGCCCCAAATGCCGAAGTTACGGATTTTGTCTGGGACGGCCTGAATTTTATTTGCAGCGTAAAATCCATCACAGACAGAAAAAATTCTTTTTCCTATATTTCTTTCAAGCCAAATATTCCCTTGCTGACTTTATCTCCTGCAACTTCAAAAGAAAATCTTCTTGTTACAGAAACTGATGTCACAAGTTTTAGGGAGGCAAAAGCCCAACTCCCTTACAAAAACGCACCCGAAAGAATTAAATCTTTGCTAACAGGCTTTTCTTCCGACCTGCCTTTTACTATTGAAGTGAAAACTGCCGGCGGAACTTCGCCTCGCGTTTACAGAAACCAGCTTTCAAATTC
>CAVFQN010000043.1:0-4617 GCA_963624615.1 Treponemataceae bacterium
GCATCATTCATGGCGGTGCTCTTATTGCTGCTCAGGATGACGAAATCTTAAAAGAATTAAAAATTCCTGAAGGATTAAAACCTGTACTTAGTATTTCTCTTGGATTTGCTAAAAATAAGGAAAGTCCAAAAGAACATATAATTTCAGTAACCCGTATATAGTATCAAAATATGTGTGATTATAAACAACAAGGTATTGAATGTGCTGTTAAACAGAATGCAGCAGAAGGTATGAAAAAACTCCGGGAAGCAGCAAAGAATTGCAGGACAAAATCAGATTATGCAGCTTTTATGCGAAGCATTATGCCGATTGATATTGAAGAAACAGCAGACGGAATCGTGCTTCATCTGCATAAGAAAAACTGTACATGTACAAATCCTGGTTTTATTGAAAAATGTGGTTCTGACCTTTGTGAATGTACAAAATCTCATGAGGAATATGCCTGGAGTTTATTTTTCGGAAAATCAGTAAAGGTAGAAATACTTGAAAGTTTCCTTCGAGGCGGAAAAGACTGCGTTATAAAGATTTGTATTTGATGATATTTAAGTTTTCTATACTTTCTGCCGAATTTTTTTTAAGGGAATTTTTCTTCCAGAAGGTATATGTAAGCATATAAATACGTCCCCCTACAAAAAATAATCGAGTAAAAATACAATCTCCTTAGAATCTACAAGCGGCGTGCAAAACGGGACACTGGAGCGTTGAAAAAGGGACAGTCTGCGTTCAAAAGAGGACAAGAAAGAGAAAAGACAGATATGATAGAAAAACAGGCTTTCGGGCCTGATTTTTTTTGTAGGAGGTCCAAGAAATCGTACGCACCTCCTAACGGTGTCTTATTAACGTTAATAACGGTCTGTTACCGGGCTTTGTAATGATTTTCGATTTTTCAGGTTCAAGTCATCGTGGCCAGAATCGGGAAGCCTTCAATCTGACCACCAAAAAACTTCAAATATTAAAGACTGCTGGTCAGCGTCAGTAAGATTTTGTGCGTTAGTGGTAAGTCATACTCCTATTCGCGGTCTGGGGGGAAACGTCCTCCAGCCGCATTTATGTCGTACGACGGTCGGCTTAGATTAATCTTATTTTCGAATTAAGGGATTGTCTAAACAACGCCTTCTTCACAATTCAGCAGAACCTTCCGCCGACTCTATGATTCCGTCAAATCAGAGTACCACATTTTCAGATGTTTATATCATGACATCTTGTTTTAGCATCCATATATTCAGCATAGAGATTCCGAGCAAAGCCGCCGAAGGCTAACAGGTTCGGAATGACACTGGAATGTGAACTTTTTAGTCTACGCCTTATCCGAATATTCGGATAAATCGCCGAAAGATCTATAAAACCGTTTGTACTTGGACGCAAAAACTGGTTGTTTTCCGGATCAGAAGATGGAGCCCGTTCAAGCTGCCTGTTGTTTACATTAATCGAATGTGCTAAAATCCATAATATAAATCCAGAAGATTATCTTCGTTGTGTTTTTGAACAAGCTTCTGATACTGATGGCTGGACTGAAGATGACTGGAAGCAACTTTTACCTTGGAACATAAAAATCACATCTTTTGAACCCCAAGGTGTCTGGATAGCTCCACAGGGGGTCCAAAATTGACGCTTACAAAAAGTGCGTTAGATAATTGAAAACTCCATTAAAATAGTGTATCTTACAATTATAAACTCACTTGAAAAAGTGCGTTTTAATAGAGGATGCCGATGTACAAACGAAAAATAATGGAAGAACTTATTGCCTGGAAGAATAGTTCAGGTAAGAAAAAAGCTCTTGTTATAAAAGGAATGCGACAGATTGGAAAAACATACATCGTACAGGCCTTTGCAAAAGAAAACTATGAAAATGTCGTTTACTTGAACTTTAAGGATAATGATTCTGCAAAGAAAATTTTTGATGGGGATTTTGTCATAAACCGTATTACTGTTGATATTTCTGCTTTAATTCCGGAAAGTCACTTTGTGCCTGGAAAGACAATCATCATTTTTGATGAGATTCAGGAGTGTAGTAATGCCCGGGCCAGTATAAAATCATTTATGCTGGATGGACGTTATGATGTTATCTGTACAGGTTCACTTTTAGGAATTAAGGGATATAACAAAAAAAAGGGAAGAGGAATACCGACAGGTTTTGAACATATTGTTTATATGAAGCCTATGGATTTTGAAGAATTCCTGTGGGCAAAAGGAATCGATGAAACTGTAATTGACGAACTGAAACGCTGCTACAATGAGAAAACACCAGTAAGTGAAGTTCTGCATAATTCAATGCTCAGGTATTTTAGGGAATATATTTGTGTCGGAGGACTTCCATATATTGTAGACAGATTTCTTACAACGAATGACATGAATGTTGTTTATGCCGAACAAAAAGATATCCTTGAAGAATACAAAGATGACTTTGGAAAACATCTTGATGAGAATGAACAGGAAGAAATTGATATAACTCTGCTTGCAAGAATAAACAGGGTTTTTGACTCGATTCCTGCTCAGCTTGCAAAAGAAAACAAAAAATTTGCATATTCGCAATTGGAAAAGAAAGGCCGGTCTGAAAATTATCAGACTGCAATCCAATGGCTCTATGATGCCGGAATAATAAACATCTGCTACAACCTTTCAAATATCACTCTTCCTCTGGAAGGAAATAAAATTGATAACATTTTTAAGATCTATATGCAGGATTCAGGTTTGTTTGTGGCAATGCTGGAGCAGGGGACAACAGCTTCTTTATTGAACGGAAATTTGGGAATGTATAAGGGTGCAATTTATGAAAATATAATTGCAGATGCCTTTTCTAAAATGAATCGACCATTATATTACTATCATAAAGATTCTGGATTAGAAATCGATTTTATTACAAGTTATCAGGGCAGTGCGGTTTTGATTGAAGTAAAGGCAAGAAACGGAAATACAAAGTCTGCAAATACTGTTTTAAAAAATAAAGATCTTTACGGCGTTAATCTTTGTATTAAGTTCGGCGACTGCAATGTTGGGCTGGAAGGCGAAAAACTTTCTCTACCATATTATATGGCATTCTTGCTTGATAAGTAGTGAATTATACTTTTACTTCCTATCCGAAATATATTTCACCAGCCTGTAAACTCCATAGCTTACAGTTGCACTGATTATTTTATCTACCAGGTTGGTCAAAGTTTCTCCAATGTATGTGGCAACCGTAAGGTTTCTTATTACAACATAAATTCCCTGAACTGTGTTATCCACCTGTGGGATTGATGTATTTGCCTTGTAGAAGAGTGCACTTATAGTGTCCCCAAGGATTGAATTTGTTATGGCAGCAATAAATCCAATCCACATGAAGGAAGATGAAGAATATAGCTGTAGACGTCTGTTTTTGTTTTTTTCATTTCTGAAAATAAAATATGCTACAAGAACTGTTGAGATATGACTCAGCGTAAAAAGAATTCCGGTATTGGCAAAGAAATAGAGGAGCGCATTTGAAGCAACTGCGCAGACTAAGCCTGGAATAAGTCCGCACAGGGCAGTAACTGCAATGGTCATGATTGAATCAAGATACAGAGGAAATGCAATAAGGTCAGCCAGTACGGAACCGGAATAATTGATTCCGATTCCGTACTGGCTGTAAAAAGAGTTACAAAGGCAATCCGTTTATAGTCAATGTTTTTATGAATGGAACTTGTTTCATCAGTCATATTTAAGTCCTAAAAGTTTTGCCTTTTCTATAAGGTCATGCCTGTCTTTTATGTCCAGTTTTGAATAAACAGCCGTTCTCTGGTTGATTACGGTTTTTTCTGACTTTCCAAGTTTTTCTGCTATATCTGGAATTTCCAGGCCTTCAGAAAGAAGAACGAAAATTTCCCGTTCTTTCTTTGAAAGCTCCTTGTAGTTGTCAAAAAGATAGCTTAGATCATTTGTAATGTCGTGGGTTCTTCCTTTGTTTTTAAGAAGAGTCTGCATAATGCCGGTTGCGGCCTTATTATAGTAAGAGTTTCCTTTTGCAACAGTTGTAATGGCAGTTTCCAGTTCGTCGATTGTAGCATCTTTAGTAATATAGCCCTGTATTCCGTACAGAAGTGAATTTTCAACATGAATTACGTCGTTGAACATCGTATAGACGAGAATCGAGATTTCGCTCTTTATCTTTCTGAATTCAGGAATGATTTCAAGACCGCTTTTTCCGTCTAGATTCAAATCAAGAACAATAATCCGGATATCCGAATTTTCTTTAAGAGAATCAATTGCACTTTCATAATCGCTGGCACAAACAAACTCAAATGAAGGATTCTTATTTTTCAGCATCTGAGTCATGCCGTCCCTTAAACCCACATGATCATCAACGAACAGAATCTTTAATTGTGATTGCAATTGTTGTTCCTCCTTCATGAATGAATTCTACTTTTCCGCCAAGCAGTTCAACCCGCTCCTTTATGTTAGAAACACCGTAATGCTGTTTTGCAGCCTGTTTGTTTTTAAGTTCAACTTCTTCTTCGGAAAAACCTTTGCCATCATCCTTGATTACAAACCTAAGATCATCAATTCCATCAACGAAACGTATTTCAACATTGCTGGTTGTCATCGGTCGCAAAAACTGGCTCTTTACAGGTTCTGAAACCGGCGCTAAAAGTTCATGCTTTT
>CAVFQN010000044.1:0-19254 GCA_963624615.1 Treponemataceae bacterium
TTACGCTTTAAAAATCTCCTTGAACTTGCCAAGCAAAACGTCTGTTTCAATTGAAGCGTCCAAGTCTGTGATTTTTCCTTTTTCGTTGTAGAAATTGATGAGAGGTTCAGTTTGTTCGCGGTAAACGTCCATTCTGTGGAGAATAGATTCCTGTTTGTCGTCATCGCGCTGATAGAGTTCGCCACCACATTTATCACAAATACCTTCAACTTTTGGTTTGAGGGTAAGAACATTGTAGTTTGCTCCACAAGATTTACAAACTCGGCGGGTAGAAAGTCGTTTGATTACGATTTCGTCTTTGATTTCAAAATTTACAACTTTTACATCATCAACAAGATTTTCCAACATCTGTGCCTGTGGAATTGTACGAGGGAATCCGTCCAGAATGTAGCCGTTTTTGCAGTCTTCCTGGGCAAGTCGGTCTTTTACCAATTCAAATGTCATTTCATCACTTACAAGTGAACCTGAATCGATAATAGCCTTAACTTTTACTCCGAGAGGAGTCTGAGCTTTTATGTTGGCGCGGAAAATATCTCCAGTAGAAATGTGTGGAATTTTGTAATCAGCTGCAACTTTTACAGCTAAAGAACCTTTACCAGCTCCTGGTGGTCCTAAAAAAATAAAATTATTCATAATATCTCCTTTAAGGTTTTAGTGATTGAGTATTTTATCACAAAAAAGCGGTTTTTACTATGAGAATTTTAGTGGAGCAGGGCTCCTGGTGTGAGATTTTGACACCAGGGGGAATTTTTTGTCACCAAGGTACAATTTTTGTCACCAGGAATTGGCGTGAAGACTTTTTTTTGAGAATTTTATTGACGACAGGGACTTGAATATTTAATTTATAAAAGAAGATAATTTTTTTGATGGAGAATATTTATGAAAAAATTTCCAAAATGGCTGATTGTTTTAATTATAGTTTTAATTTGTGTTTTCGGGATTTTTTCCTGCTATAAAAACACTTACAATTCGCTGGTGAGTCTGGACGAAGGCGTTTCTGCCCAGTGGGCCGAAGTACAAAACCAGTATCAGCGTCGTTTGGATTTAATTCCAAATCTTGTTTCGACCGTAAAAGGTTATGCCAGCCACGAAAGTGATGTTTTTACCCAGGTTTCAGAGGCTCGTGCCAGTGCGGGTGGACAAATCAATATTTCTGATGATGTTTTGAATGATCCTGACGCTTTTGCAAGGTATCAGCAGGTTCAGGATCAGCTTGGTTCTAGTTTGCAGAGACTTCTTATGGTTACGGAAAATTATCCTGAATTGAAGGCCGACCAGAACTTTTTGAGTTTGCAGGATCAGTTGGAAGGAACTGAAAACAGAATTACAGTTGCCCGCCAGCGTTATAATGATGCGGCTAAGTCTTACAATACAAAAGTTCGAAGTTTCCCAACAAATCTTATTGCAAATATGGGCGGATTTGAGAAAAAATCATATTTTGCGGCAAGTTCTGAAGCTCAGTCTGCTCCGAAGGTGGAATTTTAATGACAAAAAAAACGCTTTTCCGAAAATTGCATTTATCTGACCAGGTTTTTGATAAAATCAAAAAATCTGTTGCGGATGCTGAATCCAAAACCAGCGGAGAAATTGCCCTGGCCCTGGCCCCAGAAAGTGCCCATTATTCTTTTTGGGAATTGCTGGCAGCCAATGTTTTTGCGGCTCTCGTTCTGATTGTTTTGATTTTGTTTTCTAATCAAATTCGGGGGCTTTATCGGGCAATTTACTGGCACAACGAGCCTGGCTGGATTTTGCCGCTTTTTTATGTGATTAGCACTTTTGCCTCGGTGGTAATTGCCTTTTATCTGGCAAATATTCCTGCAATCGACCGGCTTGTGGTTCCTTCTGCGGTAAGAATTTCTTGTGTAAATCATAGGGCTTTGCGATATTTTACAGAGTCCGGGGTTTATGATACTATCGAACATTCTGGAATTTTGATTTACGTTTCTTATTTGGAACGCCAGGTCAGAATTATTGCGGACAGGGGGATTTCTGAGAAAATTTCCCAGGATTTGTGGAATCTGATTGCTGATGAACTTACGGAAAATCTGAAAAATGGTGATGCAGAAGCGGCTTTTACAAATGCGATTGCAAAATGTGGCCAGTTGCTTGCCGATAATTTTCCTCCTCATGAAGAAAATCCTAATGAACTTTCTAATGGCCTTGTGATTTTGGAGGATGCAGAATGGTATTAAACAAAATTGTCGTGAACAAAAAGAAGATTTGCCTTGTTCTCGGGATTTTCCTCATATCTTCATTTTTTACAGCTTTGTTTGCTCTGGATGTTCCGGCTTTAAAAGGGCGGGTAAATGATTATGCAAATATCATCAATTCTGATTGCGAAAAAGAATTGAATGAATATCTGACCTCTTTGGACGAACAGACTGGAATTCAACTGGTTGTGCTTACTGTTCCCAGCCTGGAAGGTGATGATTTGGCAAATTTTGCCATAAAAGTTGCCGAAAAATGGGGAATTGGTCACTCTGGAAAAGACAATGGAGCTTTGCTTTTGGTTGCTTATGAAGAGCGTTCAATCCGAATTGAAGTTGGCTATGGTTTGGAAGCTTCCCTCACCGATGCAAAATGCGGACTTATTATCCGAAATGTGATTATCCCGGAATTTAAATCTGGGGATTATTCTGAGGGGATTTTAGAAGGTATTAAAAACATGGGCGGCATAGCCTCTGACAATGTTGAACTTGTAGAAAAAAATGTTCTGGAAGAAGATGATTCTAGTGAAGATTCTCTGGTTGGCTTAGTATTTATGATTATCTGGCTGATTTTCTTCTTCCTGGTGATTTCTTCTCGCGGCGGCATATGGAAATGGTTCTTCCTTTCAAGAATGTTTGGCGGTCGCAGGCATGGGCCTCCACCACGAAATCCTCCTAGAAATCCACCTAGTTCTTTTGGAAATTCCAGGTCTAGCAGCGGATTCGGCGGTTTTAGCGGTGGTTCAAGTTTCCGTGGCGGTGGCGGTCACTTTGGCGGTGGCGGAGCGTCCGGTCACTGGTAAAAGACTTTTCTGGGGTGGGGGACTACCGGGGTGTCCATTTTCACACCAGGGCAGTCATTTCCCCTGGGGGCGTCAAAAAAAATTACATAGGTCATCTTTTGCTTACAGTCAACGAATTCTACAAATCACTTTTTAACGCAAAAACTTACAAACTTTCCCTATCTTCCGGTTGTACCTGTCCCACCCGCGACGGTACAAAGGGTTTGGGAGGCTGCATTTTTTGTTCCGCGGCTGGCAGCGGAGATTTTACCCCTTCCACAAAACTGGACATTCAAAATCAAATTGTCGTTGCCAAACAACTCCTTGCCCCAAAATTAAAGCATTCCGACAGAGTAAAATACATTCCATATTTTCAAAGTTTTACTTCGACTTATGGCGACCTGGAAAAATTGCAGGGCCAGTGGGAGGAAGCTTTAGCCTGCCCGGATGTCGTTGGCCTTGCGATTGCGACCAGACCTGATTGTCTGGCTGATTCTTGTCTTGAAGTTTTGGAAAAACTTGCGGAAAGGACTTTTTTGCAGATAGAATTGGGCTTGCAGACTTCTAACAATAAAACTGCTGATTATATCCATCGTGGGTTTGAAACTCAGATTTACGAGGATGCTGTTGCAAGAATTCGCCAGGTAAATCCCAAAATCCATATTGTGACACACTTGATTTTTGGACTGCCTGGAGAAAGTAAAGATGATATGATGAATTCTGTCCGGGAAGTTGTAAAAACTGCCAGTGACGGAATAAAAATCACCTGCCTGTATGTTTTGAAAAATACAGAACTTGCAAAAGATTTTGAGGCAGGAAAATTCAAAACCTTAGAAATGCAGGAATATTTTGACCTCGTTAGCCAGGCTTTGAAAATAATCCCCAAAAATATGGTTATTCACCGTTTGACTGGCGATCCACCTAAATCTGAAATAATAGAACCAAGGTGGACTATGAACAAAAAACTCGTGATAAACAGGGTGAAAGAAGTTATGGAAGCTTCTGAAAGTTGCAGGCTTTAGAAAGTCTGAAATAAGTGCAGGGGCGGAGGAAAGCTGATTCAGCGTTTTCGACTAACCCCAATCCTATCTCCAATTTCAAAAAATTCCGTCTCATATTCCTGATTTTCTTTCAAAAATTCCACGTATTTCTGGATTTTTCGGACAAGTTTTTTTGTAGAATAATTGTGGGTCAGACTCAAATCATCAACCATACCATGAAAAGAAAGATTATCGCTGATGATAACTCCGCCATCCGCAAGATTTTCCTTGTACTTTTCAAAAAACTTGATGTACTGGGCCTTGGCGGCGTCAATAAAAATCAAATCAAACTTCTGATCGCCAAAATCGTGTGTCAGGGCGTCATCATTTATGGCTGTAATCCTGGATTCCAATCCGCAAGCCTGGAAATTTTCTTTGGCCTTGATGTAGCGGTCAATGTCGTATTCGATTGTTGTCACAAAAATATCATCACTAAGGCTGGCAAATCTGATTGAAGAATAACCGATGGCTGTTCCTATTTCCAGAATTTTTTTTGAATTATGATTTTTGATGTAGTCGCAAATAAAATCGCAGCCTTCGTCCTGCATGATGGGAACAGCTTCCCGATTTGCGTATGCTTTTATTTTAAGAAGTTCATTTTGTTGGTTCATTCTGAGGATTCCTTGCAGCAATTCAGGGGATTTTCCTGGCTGGTTCTGAAATTTTACACCAGCACTTGGATTTTTACACTAGATTTTTACACCAGCCCCTGGGGAATATTTTTTTTCTTTTTTGCTTTTCTGATTTTTCTCGTGGTTAACCTGGTCCAATCCCCGCTTAAATTGCGGAATTCTTGCACAAGTTACCGTATCCCAGCTGCTTCTGTCACCACGCTGCAAAAAGTGGTAGGCTACGCCCGCAATCATAGCACCATTGTCACCACAAAGTTTTAAAGGTGGGAAAATGCAGTTCAAATCTTTGCGTTCAGAAAGCATTGCGCGGAGTCGTGAATTTGCCGCAACCCCACCACCGCAAACAACAGTTTTCAAACCTGTGTCATCGACGGCGCGGAGAAGTTTTCCTACCAGGGTTTTAATTGCGGTTTCCTGGAAGGCTGCGCACATATTCTCGGTGGAATGTTCATAGCCAGGTTGCCAGAACAAATCACACTGATGAATAACTGCAGTTTTCAAGCCGCTGAAAGAAACATCATAACGATGGTCATTTTCGTCAAGTTTTGGAACCGGGAATTTTGCCGCCTTAGGGTCGCCCTTTTTGGCAAGATTATCAATAATCACTCCTCCCGGATAACCAAGCCCGTAATATTTTGCAACTTTATCAAAAGCTTCGCCAACTGAATCGTCAACTGTCGTTCCCAAAACTTCCAAATCATCAAAATCATTCACCTTACAAATGATAGAATGACCGCCAGAAACCAAAAGTCCCAAAAAAGGATATTTCACAGGAGTTTGGAGTTGGGCAGCGTACAAATGGCCTAGCATATGATTTATTGCGATAAAAGGCTTATTGAGAGACCAGGCAAGAGTTTTCCCGAATGTGAAGCCGACCAAAAGCGACCCCATGAGTCCAGGCCGGTTTGTTGCGGCAATAGCATCAACATCATCAAGGTTAAGATTTGCTTCTTTGAGAGCCTGGCGGACAACCGGCAAAATCCATTCCGCGTGCTTGCGGCTGGCAATTTCTGGAACTACCCCTTTGTAAATCTGATGAAAAGGAATTTGTGTGGCAACAACATTGCTTAAAATTGTCCGTCCGTCTTCAACAATGGCACAAGCGGTTTCATCACAAGATGATTCAATACCTAAAACTTTCATTTTTTTTCCTATTTGATTCTTAATTTTTAAGTGCTTTTGATTTTGATACAGTCCGAAAAGTGTAGCCCTGGGCTTTTAATTCAGGGTAAACATCCTGTAAAAATGCTGGAAGAAAATCAGCACTCCAAATATGACCTATCATTATAACGCTTCCATTTTTATTGGCAATAGCAAGCCCTTTTTCCAGTTCCGCCAGGGCGTTTTCGGCAGTTTTTTCATTATCCAGGAAGATATTTCGTTCGTAGTAGGTGTAGCCCAGTTCTTTTGCGACATAAGGAACCTGAGTCTGAACATTTGTGCGACTGTCCAAAAAATAAATGCCGTTTTCGCTGGCAATTTTCAGGACAACAGCCATTTTTTCTGCGTCGGCAGTGATAGCTGACCCCTCGTGATTATTCAGCCCGGCAATTGGCCCAATTTCGTTTATATTTGTGAACAAAGTCGAGATAATTTCGTCCTCTGTCATATCCGGAGTGATTGCTCCAGGCCCCGGATTTATATTTTTATTTACAGACTGCATTGGCTGGTGGAGAATAACTTCGTTGCCAGATGAGCGGACTTGCTTTGCTGCGTCGGCAGAATGGGCTAGTTGGGGAAGAACCGCAACTGTAATTGGAAAAGGCAGATCCAAAAAAGGCTTGAGTTGTTTGAGATTTTGGCCACCATCGTCAAAAACAAAAATCAGCTGGGCAGAATTTTTTGCCTGAGGAAAATCGTATTTTTGAGATATTGGGGATGGGGTGGCTGGGCTAGGGGGAGTCGGCTCCGTAATTTTTGGACTTGGAACTTTTTTTTCTGATCTTTCTGGGACAGAATTTGCAGGGGCAGAAGATTTCGGACTAGGAGTCTCTTTTTTCTGGACTGGTTGATTTTGTTTTTCTTGAGATTTTTCTGAGACGGCAGAACTTCCTTTTTCATTTTTTGCGGATTTTTCTACCACTTTCGAAGATTTTTTTTGACCGCCAGGTGTTTTTCCAGTCGATTTTTCAGATGATTTTTCTTTGTCCGCCTTTTTGGATTTTTCTCCTGCCTTATCATCCTCCGAATACTCTTTTACAACTTCCTCTTTTTGACTTTCATACCTTTTTGAAATTGAAGGTTTTCCAGGTTCTTTTATTGTCGTGAAAAAAAGCAGTCCCACACAAATCAGAATAATCAGAGTACAGAGCATGATGATTTTGTAAGCAGGAATATAAACTTTGCCTTTTTTGGCATTGGTTTTGCGAGGACTTTTGCGTTTTTGACTTGTTTTTTTTGCAGGCATGAAACTTCTTGTACTTCTTGTAAAGGGGAGGCTAAGGGGTATCCCCAAAAATTAAACTTTCTTCAATAATAGTTCTTTCTTTGACATATTTCAATAAATACACTATTTTTACTAGTAAGAAAATCCCAAAATTGCAGATGTGATTTTGCAATGCCGGTTTGTGAGGAAAATATATGGTTATTACTTGTCTTGATCTTGAAGGTGTTTTGGTTCCAGAAATTTGGATTGCTTTTGCTGATACTGTTGGCATTCCGGAATTACGCCGCACAACTAGAGATGAACCTGATTATGATAAGTTGATGAAATATCGTATTGCAATTTTGAAAGAACATGGACTTGGCTTAAAAGAAATCCAGAATACGATTAAAAAAATAGATCCTTTACCGGGGGCTAAAAAATTTTTGGATGAGTTGCGTTCCTGTTGCCAGACAATTATTCTTAGTGATACTTTTGAACAGTTTGCAGCTCCCCTTATGGAAAAACTTGGTATGCCTACAATCTTCTGTAATACTCTGGAAGTTTCTGATGATGGCGAAATTACCGGTTATAAAATGCGTTGTGAAAAAAGTAAACTCACAACAGTAAAAGCCCTGCAGTCTATTGGTTACGAAACAATTGCTTCTGGTGATAGTTTTAATGATTTAGGAATGATTCAAGCTTCAAAAGCAGGATTTTTATTCCGCTCTACCGAAAAAATCATAAAAGATTATCCGCAATATCCTGCATTTACAGAATATTCTGATTTGCTTGTGGCAATAAAACAGCACCTTTAATGGACAAGGTTTTCTAAGTAGAATTTTATGAAAAAGATTTTATCAGTTTTGTTTATTTCCCTTTCACTGATGGTTTCTACCTTTGCAATTGAATTTACCCTTGGCGGAAAATTTACTGCTGGTGGGAATATCAATCCGGACGCATCTGGCTACCAGGGTGGTTTGGCAGGCGGTGGAATATTTTTCAACCTTGATTTATTTGGTGGGCTAGGCCTTCAACTGGAGCATAATTTTTCTAATCAGAAGGTTACAGTTGACGAAGGTTCCCTTACATTTGAAAGTTATGAATTAATCGATACGCCTATCTATATTTGGTACAATGCTAATCTTGGGCTGATTGGGCTTGGTGGCGGACTTGGGGTAAATTTTTCATATTGCTCGGAACGTTATTCTTCTAATGCTGATGATGTTATAAACGTTGGTCTTGCTGCCGGTGCAAATCTTATTTTTTATCTGGGCCGTCATTTTGGGATCGTTTTTGCAGGTAATTGTGTATGGGATTTTGTTCCGTCTGTCACAAAAACAAAGGATTACGAAAACAGTTCTGTGACTTATCATTATGATTCTGCAAAATCGAGCAGGCTGTCGCTTTACGGGGCTTTAGGATTACAGTACAGGTTTTAGCCCCTGAAACAAGTCCAGGGGAACGGTGGCAACCGTCATACTTAATAAATCATCGTGCCAATACCGCGGTCGCTGAACATTTCAATCAAAAGGCTGTGCGGTACACGTCCGTCTATGATATGAGTTCGCGGAACTCCACCTTCCAGGGCGGTAAGACAACAGTCAATTTTTGGAATCATTCCCCCGGCAATAATACCTGTGGCTTTGAGCGACCCCAGAGCTGTTCTTTCAATCCTTTTAATGAGGGTGCTAGGATCGTCAATCTTTCTTAAAACTCCAGGAACATTTGTCAGCTGAACAAATTTTTCAGCGTGGAGGGCGACTGCAATTTTTGCGGCTGCGGTGTCTGCATTGATATTGTAGCGGGCGTCATCCCCCTGTTCTCCAAGAGCAACTGTCGAAACAACAGGAATAAAACCTTCGTCCAAAAGCGAATGAAGGATTTCTGGATTTACCTGAGTCACGTCGCCTACATAGCCCAGGTCTTTTTGAGTTTTTTTTGCCCGAATCAAACCTGCATCTACGCCGGAAAGCCCGACTGCACGACCACCTTTTTGCAAAAGAATACCTACAATGTCTTTGTTCAGTTTTCCGGTCAAAACCATCTGAACAATTTCCATAGTTTCGCCATCTGTGTAACGCAATCCATCTACAAATTTTGATTCTTTGCCGACTTTTTCCAGCATTTTGTTGATTTCTGGCCCACCACCGTGGACTAAAACAACTTTTATGCCAATTGTATTCAGGAGGACTATGTCGTCCATTACGGCTTCTTTTAATTCTTCGTTCAGCATTGCGTTTCCGCCGTATTTTACAACGACGACTTTTCCGCACCATTGTTTAAAATATGGTAAAGATTCCGAAAGAACCTGGGACCAGGTTTCAGAAGTAAGATTATCTGTGCTCATTATGTTCTGTAATCTCCATTAATTTTTACGTAATCATAAGTCAGGTCGCAGCCCCAGGCAGTGCCATCAGCATTGCCATCACCACACTGCACCAGGATTTCTACCGCCTGCTCGCTCATGATTTCCTTGGCTTTAGCTTCATCAAGCTGGGTTGGAACTCCATCTTTGTAAACCAAAATAGAATTTTCACCGTGTACTTCAAAATCATCATAATTTTCAAAATAACGCTTAGAATTTTTCTTACTTGTAAACCAGATACTTGTTTTATCCGGATTAAATTCTATGCCGGAATAGCCCATGGCACACAAAAAACGGCCAAAATTGGCGTCTGCCCCAAACATTGCGGCTTTTACCAGTGAAGAACAGATAATAGATTTTGCAAGACCGCGGGCCGCTTCTACAGTTTTTGCACCTTTTACGTTACATTCAACCAGGCGGGTAGCCCCTTCACCGTCAGCAGCGATTTTTTTTGCCATAACGGTGTTCATTTTGTTCATCGCAGCAAGAAAAATCTCGTAATCCTGATCTTCTGTTGTAATTTCTTTGTTGCCAGCCATGCCGTTTGCAAAAATGGTGAGGGAATCGTTTGTGGAAGTGTCGCCATCAACAGAAACACAGTTGTAAGTTCCCAAAATTGACTGGTGGAGAGCCTTATCCAGCATTTGAGAAGAAATAGCACAGTCAGTTGTGATAACGCTGAGCATAGTTCCCATGTTGATATGAATCATTCCAGAACCTTTGCACATAGTTCCCATGTGGCAAACCTTATCACCAATCATAAATTCTACGGCACATTCTTTGAACTGGGTGTCGGTAGTCATGATGGCAATTCTAGCTTCCTCGTGACCTTTTTTGGAAAGTCCAGCCTTCAAAGTGTCAATATTATTTTCGATTTTTGTGACATCGAACTGAGAGCCTATAACTCCGGTCGAATAAACAATTACGTCTTCAGCTTTTATTCCAAGTGCATCGCCAGTACATTTTGCCATGCGGTAGGCATTTTCTGCCCCCTGAGCCCCAGTACAACAGTTTGCATTTCCAGAAATTGCGATGAGAGCCTGGGCTTTTCCATCGGCAAGGTGATTTTTGGAGATTTTTACACTTTCAGCCTTTACTCTGTTCTGAGTAAAAACTCCTGCCGCATTACAAGGTTTTTCCGAAAAAACGAGGGCAGTATCATTTTTTGTTCTGCTCGCTTTGATATGGGTAAGAATTCCGTTTGCAGTAAAACCTGCAGGAGCACAAACGCCCCCTTCTATGAATTTAATTTGCATAAATATTCATTCCTTTTGTATATTTATACCGTTTTGTGGGTAGATATGCAAGATTTTGACAGATTTCCACTTATGGGGAGGCTTATAAATAAGTGTAAAGCCTGCCAGAGTGACCTTTATCATCAATTTCCTTGAGCTTAAACATTTCCGGTACAGTCACAAAAGTGTAGCCCTGGGCTTTTAGCATCGGGATAATGCGGTCAACGGCTTCCAGGGTTTTTGTATTGCCTTCCATTACGTGCAGAAGATACAAAATTCCGTCTTTTGTACCTTCCAGCATCCGTTTAAGCCTTTCATCAGCAGAAACAGAATCTTCCCAGTCTTCGCATCCAAAGCCCCGGATAAATGGGGTAGGGATAACCTGGTGCATAAGGTCATTAACTGCGATATAAGGGGGACGGAAAAATTCCGGCTTTTTACCAGTGATTTCTATGATTGCCTGGTCACATTTTTCGTATTCTTCGCGAATCTGGCTTTCGTTGAGGGCGGTCATATCCGGGTGGGTCCAGGAATGGTTTTCGATATCGCAGCCCATTTTAAAAGCCCTGGTGATTACAGGTTTGTTGCTTTCTGTGATTTTATTTCCAATCAAAAAAAACGATGCCTTGACTTCGTGTTTTTCCAGAATATCAAGCATATCGTTCATAGTGTGGTCGTCGTCAAGATTCGGCCCATCATCAAAAGTTAAAGATACATATTTTTCCATAATAAAGTCCTTACAGCCCCAATCCTTCATCAAGTCCCATTCTGATATTCATACATTGAACGGCGGCTCCGCTGGCCCCCTTGCCAAGGTTATCAAAACGGCTGGTGATTATAATTCTATCATCATTTCCATAAACAAAAATCTGCATATTGTTGGTACCGGCAAGGGTATTTGCCGGGATGTAAGGTTCATTCAGCGTGCCTTCTCCCATAAAGCCTGGAACTTGAACAAAACGGCAGCCATCATAATGCCGAGCAAAAATTTCCCAAACGTCATGGGCGGTAACTTTTTTTGCTAGCAATCTTGCATGGAGACCTATTGTAACCGTCATTCCCTGGTAATAATCGCAAACATAAGGATTAAAAATCGGCTCATAATCCAAGCCTGAAATAATTTTGATTTCGGGAAGATGTTTGTGAACCTGAGTCAAAGCGTAAAGGCGGGGAGAGTCCAATTCTGGGTTACGATTGGGATCTTCGTACTGGGCGATTGCTTTTTTGCCAGCCCCGGAATAGCCGCTCACCGCGTGAATATTTACCGGATAATCTTTTTGCATAATCCTGGATTTTACAAGAGGATAAAGAATTGCAATTGAACCCGAAGCATAGCAGCCAGGATTTGCAATTCTGTTTGATTTCTGGATTTTTTCGCGGAAAGGTTTATCCAGTTCAGGGAAACCATAAGCCCAGGCAGGATTTACCCGGTGGGCAGTGGAAGCATCAATAATAACTGTATTTGGATTTGTACAAAGTTGTGCAGATTCAAGGGCAGCCGCATCCGGCAGACACAAAAAAGTGTAATCTGATGCGTTTATAAGTTTTGCTTTTTCGGCAGGGTCTTTTCTTTTATCATCATCAATAGTGAGGATTTCCAGGTCAGATCTTGTGGCAAAACGTTCAAAAATTTTAAGGCCTGTTGTGCCTTCTTTTCCATCAATAAAAATTTTGTAAGCCATAAGATGATTATAATTAAATGAAAATTCTTTCTCAACAAAGGGCATCTCTAAAAATTGGAGATTTGCGGAGATTGGATGGAAGAGGGATTTTAAGTTGAAAATTTGGTAAAATTTGTTATACTTTAAATCATAAGGAATAGAAAAAAATGCAAATTCGAGAATCAGCTGAAATGTACTTGGAAACTATACTTGTCTTATCAGAAAAAGGACCTGTTCGTTCGATTGATATTGCCCACGAAATGGGATTTTCAAGACCGTCTGTAAGTGTCACAATTCATAATCTTGCAAATGAAGATTATGTTCAGATAGATGAAGATGGCGTTATCACACTAAAAGAAAAAGGCCTCGAAATTGCAGAGCGGATTTATGAACGTCATAAGGTTCTGAGTGCTTTGTTAATGAAAATTGGGGTGCCAAAAGATATTGCCCTGGAAGATGCTTGCAAAATTGAACATGACATCAGCATAACAACTTTTGACTGTATAAAAGAGGCAATAAAAAAGACGGATAATTTGTCTGATATATTGTAAATATATTGAGCATATTGAAGAAAGTTTGATTTTAGGGAACCTCTAAAAATTGCAATTTTTAAAGATGCCCTTTATCACTCTATCATCCTATATTGACAAGAAAACTTTAATATAGTAAAAGTTATTTAATGAAATTAAATTCTTTAGTCAAAATTCTAACAGTCCTCGTCCTAGTGGTTAATAAATAACCGAAGAGTGATTGTTATATATTTATTTGATTAGAGAAACAGATATATAAAAAACAGGCTCTCCGGTACTTGGGTACAAGGGGAGTTTTTTTTTTGATAGTGTAAAAAACAGAGGTGTAAAAAAATGAAACAGACTGGTGCACAAATCATTGTAAAATTACTGGAAATGTATGGAATTAAAACTGTAGCGGGCATTCCTGGAGGTTCAATTCTTCCTCTTTATGATGAACTGACCCGATCTTCTATCCGACACGTCCTTGTGCGCCAGGAACAGGCTGCCGGTTTTATAGCCCAGGGGATTACACGCTCTACGGGCAAGGTTGCAGTTTGTATGGCGACTTCTGGACCTGGTGCTATGAATCTTCTTACCGCCATTGCCGATGCTCGTGCTGATTCTATTCCAATTATTGCGATTACTGGCCAGGTAAATACCTCTTTAATCGGGACTGACGCCTTCCAGGAAGCTGATACTTTTGGACTTTCTTTCCCAATCACAAAACATTCGATTATGGTCAAAAGTCCTGAAGAACTTTTGACTGCCATTCCCGAGGCTTTTGAAATTGCCCAGAATGGTCGGCCGGGGCCTGTTTTAATTGACGTTCCTCGTGATGTTCAGTTAAAGGAATGTGAATTTGGCGCCTGGCCAGACATTGAAGCAGTTCGCATTCATGATATTCGTTTTCATACACCAATTGGTGAATATTCTGAAAAAATGGCAGAAATTATCGGTGAACTTTCGACTGCAAAAAAGCCACTTTTGTATTGTGGTGGCGGTTGTAATTCGGAAGAAGCGGCTTGTGGTATAAGTGCTTTTGTTCAGGCTTATCCTTTGCCTCTTGTAACAAGTTTGATGGGTTTGGGCTGTCTGCCAGAATCTAATCCTGCTTTTATCGGTATGCTTGGAATGCACGGAAATAACGCTGCTAATGTTGCCATGCACGATTGCGATCTTGTGATTGCGGCTGGAGTTCGTTTTGATGACAGGGCTACCGGGCTTGTAAATCAGTTTTGTCCTAATGCAAAAATCATTCATATTGATATTGATGCTGCAGAAGTTGATAAAATCCTTCCAGCCAGCATTTCCATTGTTGCCGATGTAGAATCAGTTTTCCCAGTTTTGACCCAGCTGATTTGTGAAAAGAAGATTGCTGCCCCAGAAGCCTGGCTCAAAAAAATCATCAACCTTAAAAAAGAAAATACTTCGCTGGAATGTGGGCGTCCAAAAGACGAAAAACTGACAAATCCCCGCGACCTTATTTCAAAAATCCCGGAATATGCAAAAAAAGCCGGCCTTGCAGACGGCAAATTGATTGCGACTACCGATGTCGGCCAGCATCAGATGTGGGCTGCCCAGTATTATCCTGTAGAACGTCCAAGGTCTTTTTTGACTTCGGGTTCTCTGGGAACTATGGGATTTGGTCTGCCGGCTGCCATTGGTGCTGCAATTGCGAATCCTGATTCCAGAGTCGTTTGTTTTTCTGGTGATGGTTCGATTATGATGAATATTCAGGAATTGGCGACTCTGGCGGAATTAAATCTTCCTGTAACTGTTATAGTTTTCCAAAATGGAACTTTGGGAATGGTTTACCAGCAGCAAAAATTCCTTTTTGACAAAAATTATTCGGCTTCGGTTTTTGATAAAGTTCCAGATTTATTGAGCATTGCTAAAGGTTTTGGAATAGAAGCAATTGACGCGGAAGCTGATTCGGACTGGTATCTGAAGGCTTTTGATTGCAAGCGTCAGAACAAGCCTTGTTTTGTAAGAGTTATGGTAGATTCGGAAGAATCAGTTTTGCCTTTTGTTCCTGGTGGTAAGGCAAATATTGATTCTATTCGTGACTAATCATAAAAAAGGCGATTTCGCTTTTCCACTCGAAAATTGTTTTTTCACAGGCGGCCAGCAGCAGATTTACGATTTTTTGAATATTCTGATTGCCAACTGCCTGGCACATTTTTGCTCCGTAGGCCGAAGTTTTGGGATTAAACCATTTTTCAATTTCGGCCGGAGTAATCCTCCTTTTTTCTTTTAAATCCTGGGTTGCGACTTTTACGGTCAGACCATTTTTTCGGAATGTGTTTGCAATAAAAATTCCGTCCCAATTAAAAAGAGGATTTTCCCTGTCCCCAAAAAATTCCTGCTCCGCCGCTTCCATTTTGTCCAGAATCTCTGCAAAAGGACCTGTACTTTCGGCTGTCAAAATCTGTTTTTTTACCAGATTACTAATCAGCTGGCCATGACAGGGAATTCTTTGCGAAATAATAACTCTCCAGCCTTTTGCAAGCGGACACTCGTAGTTAAAAGAATCGTCCTCTTGCGAATCCGCCTTCTCGTTATCATATTTATTGAAAGCGGCTTCTTCCTCTGTAAAAAAATCTTTTTGAGGGGTAAGAATGCCTGCCAAAGATTCTGCCAGGGCGATAATTGCCGTTTCCGAAGCAAATGGATCTGTAAAAAACAGGCGGTCAAAAACTGCCCCCTTGTACTGGAATTGTACAAGCAGATTGTAAAAATCTTTTGGGGTCAAAAAATCCGAAGAAAAAGATTGGCCCCGGCATTTTAGGATGGGGCGGTCAAGACTTCCCAAAGTTCTGCCGTATTGTTCCAAAATCTCCTTGCCTTTTTCGCTTTTGCAAACTCCGCAGGTAACGCCTTCCGGGGTTTTTCGGGCAATTTCCCAGAGCAAAAGTCCGCTATCGGCATTCCAGATCAGGCAACGGTGGTGGCGTAAAAGTTCCGCCATGGAAGTCATTGTGTCGCGAATTCCCAGCAAAACTTCCGCCCTGTTGGAATCCATTCTCTGTCGCCAGAATCTATCTGCCCTGTCTAAAACAACTTCTTTGGCAGGGTCTTTCGGGCTGAATGTGAGGTTTTCGCCTTTGCTTGCATTTTCAGATTTAAAATGTTCGTTGACCCACCACTCAGAAATTGGATTTTCCCCAAATTCTGATTTTGCGGTGTAGACATTTACCGAGCCCGTTGTTTCTGGTGATGTCGCCAATTGCCCTGAAGTGTAATTTTCTTCCGTCTGATTTTTTTCCAAAATGGCTGCAATCTGCAGTTCTCGACGGGAAAGCACATCTTCGCGGATTGAAGCTTCGTAGCCCTGGGTACTTGGAGTGTAAAAAACACGCCCCATCAGGGTGTCTGGTAAATATTGCTGGGCAACCCAATGGTCTTTATAAGCATGAGGATAAAGATAGCCAGAACCATGTCCAAAACCTTCCGCATCCCGGTTTCCGTCTTTCAGGTGATTTGGAACTTCGGCATCTTCTTTTTCGACTGCCGACAGGGCATCAAAAAAGGCCATAGAAGAATTGGATTTTGGGGCAGTGGCAAGGTAAAGGGTGGCGTGGGCCAAAAAGTAATTTCCTTCCGGCATTCCAACCCGGTCAAAAGCCTGGGCACAAGATTCCACAACCGTAATTGCATTTGGATCTGCAAGTCCTGTGTCTTCGCAGGCAGAAATCAACATTCGTCTAAATATAAAATGAGGATCTTCGCCTGCTGCCACCATTCTAGCCAGCCAGTAACAGGCTGCATCGGGATCACGTCCCCGCAAAGATTTTATAAAAGCAGAGATAATATCGTAGTGATAATCGCCGTCCCGGTCGTAAAGTACAACTTTTTTCTGAATAGATTCTTCGGCACACTCTTTACTGATGTAGATTTTTGTTCCGTAGGCAGGAATCGGGGGCTGACTGTAAGGCGACCATTTTTCGGGAGTAGTTTCGATGGCAAGTTCCAGGGCGTTCAAAAGAGAGCGGGCGTCCCCGTTTGCCGTTTCAATCAGGTGTTCCAGAGCCCCATCTTCAAATTCAACTTTCCAGTGACCGTAGCCTCTATCTTCATCGGTGATTGCCTGCATGGCGGCTTTTTGCAAATCTTCGGAGGTCAGAGGCTTGAGTTGGAAAACCCGCGATCGGCTTACAAGGGCCTTGTTTACTTCAAAAAAAGGATTTTCTGTTGTAGCTCCAATTAAAATGATAGTTCCGTTTTCGACCCAGGGAAGAAGGGCGTCCTGCTGGCTTTTGTTCCACCGGTGAACTTCGTCCACAAACAAAATTGTTCGGCGAGAATATAAATTAAAATAATCTTCGGCTTGTTTTATGGCATTTCTAATATCCGCAACGCCGGTCAAAACAGCATTCAGGGTAATAAAATTCGATTTTGTGTGATTTGCAATTACGCGGGCCAGAGTGGTTTTTCCGCTGCCGGGAGGTCCATAAAAAATAACAGATGTAAGTTGATCGGCCGCAATTGCCCGACGGAGTAGTCGCCCCTTGCCGACAATGTGGTCTTGACCTATGTATTCGTCAAGATTTCTAGGCCGCATTCTTGCGGCCAGAGGTTCGTGCATAAGTTTGATTTGTTCAAATAAAGAGTCATCCGACATTATTCGCGGTTCCAGTTTCCTCGTGAAGGGTAGTATGACCAAAGTCCTACATTGTCATAAGAAACGCTGTTTGATGAAGAAGAAGTTCCGGAGCCTATAAATGAAGTAGAAGCATACAGGGCACTTTCAAGTTCGCTTTTGCCTGGAGTTGAATTAATTAAAGCATTTACAAAATAAGCCGTCGAAATCTGGAATGAAGCATTCGTTTCAAAACTAACAAGCTCGCTGGCAGGCACTCCATTTGTAAGACTTGTTTTTACAAGTCCGCCGTAAGCAGAAGTTGATGTAGCAGAAAATTCTGCACGTCCAATGAGAATTGAGTCAGAACAAGCTGCCAAACAAGAAATTTCGTTTCCAGCGTTTAAGGCTTTTACAAAAGTTGTAGAGCCATCTGCATCACTGTAATAAAGATTATCTCCATCACCATAATAAATGCGAGTTGCTTCCGTTGTGTAAGTTTCATTTGAAGTAGAGGCAATAGAATTAAAAAATACGGGTTTATCATTCAGCATAACTACGGAAGAAATATTGCTTTTTTCTGTAGAATCTGATGGCGAGATAGAAACTTTTGTGACTGTGCAGTTTTCAAGGCTGTAATAAGTTGTTTCTTTGTAATTTGAATTGTAGGCATCAGCATTGCCAGAACGAATATAAACCTTACGATTTTTTTGCATTGGACTATTTGTATGGAAAATAGAGAATGCAGAGTGATAATAGTAACTAGAATCTATGTAAAGTTTAAAAGTATTTTCCGGAACGTCAATTTTTTGCCATTCACCACTAGCCCAAGAGCCATCAGAATTTAAAGTTGGCCTGCCACCCCAGACGCAAATTTCAGAAGGTATTGTAGTTCCCTGTTCTTCATTATTTTCATAAGCTGCTCCAACAACATACAGATATGTAGAATCAGCAAGAACTTTAATAATCTGATAACCGCTGTGTTCTGAATTAAAATATTTGTAAGAATGATAAGAAAATCCTTCAATCGCCGATGTCAAATCAAAGTTCTGCCAGGCTCCGTGTTCTTCAGCTGTAACATCCTTGTATTTAAGCCCCATATAGTCCTCGTCGCCATCAGCTTTTGCAGCAACGACTAAATATTCTTTATCACCAACAGTGTACCTTGTTATAGAATTGAGAATTCCCGAAACAGTAGCATCTTCCGGTTCAACGTCTTTTCTGATTTCATAAAAAACAGGAGAAAAACAGCCTGTAAGCAAAAACAAAATTGATAGAGATAAGGCTAAAAGAAGATTATTTATTTTTTTCATCATTAATTCCTTGTAAAAAATATAATATGTATAGAATGAAAATGAGTTTTTCAGCTATTAGAAATGATAGCGGGCTCCTAATCCTACCGCTGCAAAAAATCCGTTATCATTTTTTTCTGAATCTTTAAACCATTGTGGAATCCAGAAAGCTGTTCCAAAAATACCAGCAGACCAAGATTCCATAAATCTATAGTAGGCACCAACATTTGCTTTTGCAGCAAAAGAAGGAAAATATGTCATATTCTGAATTGTTGTTGCTGAAATTCCAATTCCCACTGACATAGGAAATTCAAATTTTCCAATGTAAGGTTGATAAAGAATTCCCACTGTGATAGGAACTGAAATTAAAGATTTTTTTCCAATCGACAAATTGTAGGCCAGGTGAACATCGCCACCAAGTGCCAAATTTCCTGTAATAAAACGGTAATATCCGATAGAGGCAGCCATACCAGTATAAAGCTGGCCGTCAAAATTCAATGGGAATTGTCCCAGAATATCAATTCTAAGAGACTGGTCGCCAGCTCCATTTTGTTCGTAAATAAAGCCATCGTCATATTCATCAC
>CAVFQN010000045.1:0-8536 GCA_963624615.1 Treponemataceae bacterium
GCAAGAATCCTGCCACTAAAAAGGATTCAGGGCAAAAATGCAGGAAAAAATGTTTACAAAATGCAAAAAATCAAAATCTTCGTCCGCCCGATGATGAAAAGTATAAACCGAAAGACCAGTTCCAATCGGGTCCCACAAGCACAAAAAAATCACATAAGAATCTTTAAGATTGCTGTAATCTTCTCCGGGCTACAGGTTGTCTACGTCCATCACTACCTGGTAATAACGAGCCCTCTTTGAAATTTTGGGAGGATTTTTGAACGCCCAGCCCAGTGCAGCGGGTGGAGCGTGTAGCAATTTAGCCACCGCAGGCGGAGCTGGGAAAAGTGGGAAAATTGCTGATGGGCAGGAAAACTGACATCCCGGCAGGGGGATTTTTATCACTCTCCACCAGGCCTGGCTCTGCCGAGGAGGCCGAGCGTTAGCGAGTTGCGGAAGGCGACTAGGTGGCTAAATTTCCCTAAAAATCAAAAAAAATAAAAGCTCTTAGCTTCTTGGGGCTTTTCCCGGGTCAATCGGCTGACCGTTTTGGAAAACCATAAATGTGATTTGTGATTTTCCGGAAATTGAATCCAAGCCGGCACTTCCTAATTCCGCACCAGAAACTGCATATTCGCCTTTTTTCACTTTTACAGCTCCCAAGCCTGTGTAGGCATAAATCAAGCCTGTTTTAGATTGAACAAAAACTACCTGCCCAAAGCCCCGGTAAGTTCCCACATACATTACAGTTCCTTCGTGGATACAGGTAACAGCTTCGTTTTCTTTTGCAGAAAGTTGAACTCCTGAAATTTTGCCTTTGATCTGGGTAATTTTCGGATTTGAAACAGGCCATTTTGTTCCGGCAGCCGCAGTAATTGTTGAGCCATAAGTTCTAGTGTCTGGAGTTTTATCGGTGGCAGAAATTGTAACAGGAGAAGCTGCTGTGTCAGAAGTTTTTGATGATGATGTTGTTGTGATGGAGAATTTTTTTCCATCGACAGAAGCTGCTGCACCCGAAGTATCAGCCTGTTTCACTTTTAATTTTTGACCAACTTTTATCACATCAGAAGAATCCAAATTATTCAAGGCCAGTAAATCAGCAACAGAAAGTCCATATTTTCTACTGATGGAATAAAGGGTATCGCCTTTTTGAACGGTAATTTCTGTTGTTTTTACAGTATTTTTATTTTCGCCAGGGGCAGTAGACGTTGTTGTGCCAGTTTTGCTTGTGGAAAGGGCAGCCGCCGTTCCAATATCAGCATCAGGAATAACAAGTTTTTGCCCTGCTTTAAGCACATCACTTTCTGATAAATTATTTGCAGCTCTCAATTCAGCCACTGTAATCTGATATTTTCGGCTTATGGAATAAAGGGTATCACCTTTTTCAACCTTGTAATTGCTATCTGGAAAAATTGCAAAAGAGAATAAAAAAATTAATGTAAGAAAATTAATGGATTTTTTGATTTGAAACTTCATCATAATTTAATTATCGGCAAAAAAACGAGTAATTTTTATGGAAAACTCTAAAAATGCACACTTCTAAGTCTTGCTATTTCCAAGACTTAGAAGTGTCCTTTACAAAATAATTTTGTTGAAAAATTCATTTACATTAATCCCGCTGATAATTTCGCCTTCTTTGTAATGATCCAAAGTTGATTTTCTACCCTTTGTAAGATGCTCAGACGTAATTCCGTGTTTTATGGAAATATCAGCTTCCATAAGGGCAGAAAAATGATCACAAATGCGGACAAGGCGACCATCAACAGGCTGGTATTCTTCAGAATTATATTTTTCGTTCAAATCTTCCCAGGAATGGTATTCAACCTTTCCATTTTTTATAATTCTGTCGGAAAATTCATCATTCGTATAATAAATCACCTGGTCGACATAAATTGGATCCATCAGAGGAACAAGTTCTTTCTGAACAATTTCATCTTCAATCTTTTTTACGATATTTGGCAGATCGTCGGTTGCCTGTTTTACAGGAGAAATAATATCCCGGGTGACTGATTCCGGCAAATCATGGAACAAGGCACAAAAAAAGTTATTAAAAACCCGATTTTTACACATTTTGGGATTTGATTCCCGGCCCAAAAGCAGGGTCATAATAGCAACGTAAAAACAATGGCCCAAAACGGAAGTGGCAGGGACGCGGGGTGTTTGATTCCATCGGGTCTGAAAACGCAATTGTTCAATTTTCAAAAGAAAATCAAACTCTTTCTGGTGGGTCATCAGTTTTTGCAGGCCTTCCAACTCAAGGTATTGCTGAATTTCTTTTTCCAGGGAAGATTTTATGGCAGAAAGTCGCTCTGCTTCATTCACTACAGAAAGCATTTCCAGTTCGCGAATTGTAGAATATTTGTGGGCTGCACTGTAGACCATCAAAGTCCGTTTTAATTCTTCCGGCAAAGGAAAAGTCCCTGCTTTTTGCCCGACGTAAATCGTAAAATCTGAAAATAATTTGCTGTCAGGAATCAGAGCCTTATATTGATTTAAAACCCATTCATTCAGCCTCATATATTCATCCGGAAATTCGCGTTTCAACATTTGCTGAACTGGGGCTTTTATGTCACAAAGGGAGATTTTTCTTAGTAAATCAAACAAAGAAGCATAAATCATCCAATTCCAGTCAATCTGATGACCTTTTTTTTCTTCATATTTTCCGATGATATAAGCCAGAACCATTTTTTCGCCGGCCTTATCCATTTCAACCAAATCAAAAGGGCGGATTAAATCATTCCACCTCTGAATAGAAAAACCTTCAAAGATTTTTAATGCGAGATTTTTTTCCATTTTTCGTTATTCCATGAAATATGCAAAAATAATTATGGGCATCTCTAAAAAATCATTTTCAATGCTTTTTCAGAGATGTCTGCCATTAATTGCTGAGACCAGCCTTGTGGTCTGCATCCATTTTATCTTTCCAAACAAGAGCCTTTTTCTTAACTTCTTCGGCCTGGCCGGAATTTCCAATGGCAATATTCAATTTTCTAAGTGCTAATAAATATTTTATTCCGTTACGCATATCATCAATACGACGGGTAGAAGTTTCGTATTTATCACGATAGGCGGTTGCTGAATCATTTAACAATTTTGTAATCATTCGGATATACAAAACTGTAGTTTCATAATTTTCGGCACGAGGGTCAAAATAATCCTTTACACAAACTTTCATATCAATCAGATTTTTGGCAACAGTCGTAAAACGCCCTTCCAGCTCAACAAAAGACCAACGCCATTTACTGTTATCACCAAAAGCATCTTTTAGAAGATTGATTGCAAGTCCCAATTTTCTAACCAGAATATATCTTCTGGCAATAGGAAGATTGTGAATTTTTTCCAGATTGTCGGTTAAATCAGAATATGGAATGTCGATTTTATCGGTCACAACTTCTTCCAGGTAAATAATTGCCTTGTACAAAATTTTACGGGCATCGTTCAAGGCATCATTATTTTTGACTTCCATCAATTTCAAAGAAAGACTGTTTTGAGCCATATACAAAGACGCAACATAAATCATGTCTTCGCTCAAAAGGATTTTCTTATTTTCATAATCAATATCACCTTCGTGCATTCCATTCAACATGGTCTTTTCTTTTGCAAGAGTTGCTGTAATTTTGACCTTATAAGGCTGTACAGCTTCGCTAAAATGAAGCCTTGTTTCCTCCGAAATTTTTGACATCAGTCACCCCTATTAAAAATTGCTATACTTGGAAAGTAGAGTTCTGGCATGCTGTAAAGACTGTTCCGTATCAGAATCTCCGGAAAGCATACGGGCAATTTCCTTTACCCTAGCCTCCCCTTCAATGATATAAACATTGGAAGATGTAATTTCACCAGAAACACTTTTTTCAATCTTAATCTGATTATCGGCATAAACTGCAATGCTCGCTAGGTGGGTGATACAGAAAATCTGGCGATTTTGAGCCAGTTTTTTCAGATGAGCCCCAACTGCAACCGCAACTTCGCCACCAATTCCTGTATCAATTTCATCAAAAATCAATGTTTCAACAGAATCTGTCTGGGCAAAAATAGTTTTGAGGGCAAGCATAACTCGCGATAATTCACCACCAGAAGCAATTTTTGCAAGTGGCAACAAAGGATTTCCAGGGTTTGCACTGATCAAAAATTCGATATTGTCTTTTCCGTAAGGTCCGCAAATCTGTTCTATATCGGAAGCATTTTTCTGAGTGATTGACACCTCAAACTTAGTACCAGACATTCCCAGATGAGAAAGAATTTCGTTCACTTCGCCATTTAACACGCTTGCTGTATTTTTTCTAGCTTTCGACAATTTTTCGGCAAGGTCAAGAACCTGTTTTTCCAGATTTTTGATTTCAGCTTCAAGTTTTTCTTTTACGTTATTGCCGTCGCCATTTTCTTCAAGGAATTTTTGGGCCCTATTAAAATAATCCAAAACTTCGGACAAAGGAGCATTTACTGATGAAGCATATTTCTTTTTGAGACTGTAAATCAAAGAAAGTCTGTCTTCAACCGCCTGCAGCCTGGCAGGATCATACACCAGTTTATTTTGATAGGTGGAAAATTCATCAGCAATATCTGATAATTCATAAAAAGCTGATTCAAGCCTTTGGTCCAAATTTGAAATTGATTTGTCCATTTCGGCAATGTGGGCAGAATCCCTTTTTATTTTTTTCAAAACTGAAATAATAGAATTTTCAGAACCGTCTAAAGCCTGGTTGATTGAATCCGCATCAGAATAGATTTTTTCATAAGACAAGAGGCGGGATTGTTCATCTTCCAACTCGCTATCTTCATTTGCCTTCAATTTTGCTTCATAAATTTCTTTTACCGCAAAATTCATCATATCAAGTTTACGAAGCCTTTCACTATCTGATAGAGAATATTCGTTCAAGATTTTTCTTTTTGCCACCAGTTGAGAATACAGCCCTTTAAAATTTTCAACTTCTTCTGTAATACCGGCTCTCGCGTCTAGGAATTTGCGATGTTCAGAAACTTTCATCAAAGACTGATGTTCATGCTGGCCATGAATATCAACTAAAAAAGATGAAAATTGGGCAAGGTCTGCCCTGGTGATTGGAGTGTTATCAATCCAAGCCCCAGATTTCCCCGAATCTCTTATAAAACGCCTGAGTAAAACCCTATTATTTTCTATTTCAATTCCATGAAGACAAAGCCACTCGCAGGCATTATTTGCTTCGTCATCTTCTGTAAGATTTTGCCGGATTTTTTCGTTTTTGATTAAAAAAGTCCCGCTGACACTGGCTTCTGTTTTCCCCGAACGAATCTGGGACACATCAGCTTTACCCCCCAAAAGAAATGATAAAGCTCCAATTAAAATAGATTTTCCCGCCCCTGTTTCGCCAGAAAGGACGGTAAAACCATTTTTAAATTCCAAATAGTCAGAATCAATTAACGCAAAATCTTTAATTGTCAAATCTTCAAGCATGAGGACCTCCTGACCAGTTTAATTTAGACCTGAGTGCATTGTAAAATTTTTCTCTTGTACTCGAAATCAATTTTATATTTTTTTCGTATTTTTTGATAGAAACAATATCCCCAGCCTGCAAAAGAAAAGGTTCCTGGCCATCAACATTGATACAAATTTCTTTTGTCCTGCACTTTTCAATTAACACAGAAATGTTGCCATCTGGACTTAAAACAATAGGTCGGCTTGACAAAGAAAATGCGTTCACCGGCGTCAAAACAAAAGTGTCAAGGTGGGTGTCGACAATCGGGCCACCTGCCGAAGCAGAATAAGCCGTTGAGCCAGTCGACGTAGCCACAATAACCCCATCAGCATTTAATTTACAAAGCAGGGATTTATCATAATCAATAGACAAAGAAATTGTAGTGGCGGCTGTATTTGCAGAAATTACAATGTCATTTAATCCAAGTGAAGAATAAAGAATTTTTTCTCCCCTGATGACCTCTGCTTTTATCATCATTCTTTCTTCCACTGAAGCTTTTCCAGAAAGAAAAAGTTTCATTTGGGACTTCCACTCGGTCGGCTGAATTGAAGCAATAAAACCAAACTGTCCCAAATTTACAGGGAAAAGAGGGATTTCGAAAGCAACTGAATTTCTTGCGGCGTAAAGAACAGTTCCATCGCCACCAAGAGTCACCACGAAATCATAGTCGAGGAAAGGAAAATCGTCATTAAAGCCATCAAAAGTGATAAAATCACTGGAAATTTTCTTAGACTCAAGGAATTTTGATATTTCCTGGGCCAAATCCATAGATTCATTTTTACTGACATTTATTATAATAAGAGCCTTTTTCATGAAAATCCTTAAAAAAAGCCTCTAAAAAGTCAATTTTTATCATTTTTAAAGGCTCCTTTGAAAATCTTAAGGCAGAGTGCTCAAAATTTTGACTATTTTCGCACTTTCTGCATGAGTTAAGCGTGGATAAAGAGGAATGTGTACACACCTTAAATACAAAGATTTGGCGTGTATACATTTCTCAGACAATTCATCATGCAAAGCAATCACTGAATTAGTGTAAGCCAGCTGGATTTCAATGTCCTTACGGGCTGCATATTGTTTTACGTCTTTATAAGCACTGGAAAGAATTAAAGGAAATGTGCACATTGTTGAGCCATTTTCCAATTCCCGGCTGTATGTTTTATGACGACCAATCATTGAAGCCTGAAGATACATATTAAAAAGATCTTTGCGTGATTTTTCATTTCTTGCAAATTCTTTTAATTCGACCCAAGCCAAAGCAGAATTTATATCAGGCAGCAAATCGGTAAGTGGAGCTTCATCTACATATTTTTTTAAAACAATCCATTCCCGACGCCCTGGTGCAAGCAAAATCGAACCACCGCCAGCAGTAATTACATCTTTTTCTTCCAGACCAAGAATTGTATAAAGTCCAAATGTTCCGGCAGCTTTTCTTTCTTCAGAAGGGCTTCCATCATCATTTCTCAAAGCAAGGCTCGAGCCTGCACTTTGAGAAATATCTTCGATTATAGGGATTCCCAAGTCCATTATTCCTTTAAAATCAGGCAAAATTCCCTGGCTTTCGTGAAGCAGAAGCAATTTTCCACCATCTTTTAAGCCATCTGCCACAATTTCGGCGGTAACCAAACCTGAGGCCTCGTCTACGTCCAAAACTAAAGGTTCATAACCTAAGGAAAGAATCGACTGATACTGCCAGGCAGGAGCCAGAGCAGAAATCATAATCTTTGAGGATTTTTCTAAATCGATTGACTGTAATGCGTATTTCAGTGCAATTGCAGGACTTCTCAGAGCAACTGCCCCATCACACTTAATAAATTCTTTAACCTGCTGAATAAGCTTTGCATTCAACTCGCCTGGTCCGATTTTTTCATCGACCATACAAGTCAAAACAGCATCCATTTCTTTTCTACGAATCGTTGTACTGTATGTCTGTATCATTATTGCATGTCAATAATTTTCTGTAATTCTTTTGCATTAAACAACTTACGTGTATTCAACATGATAAGATAACCATGTTCTTCGCAAACAACGCCTTCAATATATTCCGTACCAATGCCACTGAGCATCTGAGGAGGTTCTTTTACTTCATCAGACTTAACCGTAACTACTCGTTCAACTTTATCAATGATAATGCCGATTTTACTACCTTCGATGTTAAGAATGATAAAACCACCGTCCATTTCTATATCTTCAGTTCTAGCAACAGCCTGAATCTTGAAACGTTTATGCAAATCAATAATAGGTATGATTTCTCCACGAAGATTAATAATACCTTCCACATAATATGGTGCATTAGGAATTACACGAACATTCTGAAGCCTTACAATCTCTTTAACATCCATAATGTTCACGCCATATAATTCTTCACCAAGATGAAATGTAACTAATTGAAATTGAGCCTCAGTTGCCATATTTTCTCCTAAAAAATTCTAATATGTAATAATACTCTTAAAATCTATGTTTTGCAATGCAAAGTTACAGACCATTCCTACGATTCTATTACGATTTCACCTCCTAATCTACAATGAATAAGGTTATGACATTGACTTTTTCAATGCCAGCTTCTTTTAAGATTTTTGCACAAGCTTCGATTGTAGCACCAGTCGTGCAAACATCGTCCAAAAGGCAGACTTCTGCAGGAAGATTTCCGCCTGTTTTTTTTAATTCTTTTGAAAGTTTTTTTTGCGGAACCAGGGAATATGCTGATTTTATTGTTTCCAGGCGTTCATCCCTGTTTAATTTTTTTTGTTGCTTTAAAGAATGTCTGTCCAATAGTTTTAAAACTTTGTAACCATAAATCTTTTCCAAAAAAAGACATAAATCATTAATCTGATCCCAGCCGTTTTTTCGGATTTTTCCTTTTCTTGGGGGGACAGGAACAATAATTTTATAATCAAGTTTTTTCAAAGCCTGGAAAACAAAATTCGAAAACAAATTGGTCAGACACCTTTCACCTTGGATTTTCCATTTAAACAGTAATTCCTTATTCCATAATCTGTAAGAAAAGAGAGGCCAAACCGAATCACAATGAGTGATTACAGGGTCTTCCCTACATCGCATACAGGAGTTCACCGTAGAAATCAACTCTTTACCGCAGTATTTACATC
>CAVFQN010000046.1:0-3565 GCA_963624615.1 Treponemataceae bacterium
GGATCATTTAAGAAATATAATCCATTAGAACTATATCCATACATATCTTTTGATTCTCTGGACCAAATTTCCTCCCCAGTCACTGCATTTACAGCTCCGGTAATGCAATTTGGAGAATCATCAAATGGACTAAAAGTCGTATAAAAAATCACTTCATCATCATTTACAAAGTGTGTAAAAATTCTTCTATCAAGTTCAAGTTTTAAAAGTGTTTCCGGACATATATATTGTGATGTCACAGGATCTACAGAAAAATCAATTTTATTAATATCAATTCTTAAAATTCCATAATCTGACCATACAAGATACTTATTTTCTATTGAATATAAAGAGCTGTTATCGATTTCCAAATCACCAAAATTAATTGTTGCCAGAAGCTTTCCATCTAAATCTGAAAAACAATAAATCTCAGCAGGATCATCATTTTTTTCAAGAAATACATAGTCCCCACAAACTACAGGCTCAGAAAGACCATAGTAAACGTAAAATTCAGAACTTTTCCAGGCATAAGTACCATCTTGCAAATCTACTTTTGAGAGACGGTCAGTTATATTTTCAGAATCATCTTCATATCTTTCAACAAAATAAAGATACCTGTCATTTTGCTTAATAGTAGAAGATCCACCATAAGTATTTGTCTTTAAAGACCATTGCACATCCGGAGTATATGAAGGCAATGAAGAAGAATTATCTTCATATAAGAAAAAATTCCAAATCCTACAAGAAGAAAAAAATGCTAAAAATAAAAAACCATAAAGTATTGTTAATAAATATTTTTTCATATGCAAAAATACTTCAGACACATAAATTACTTATGCATCTGAAGTTTTTCAAAGTTACTCTTATTTTTTTCCAGCCTGATCAATCATAGCCTGAACAAGATTATATGCCTCTGTATCAATTGCATCTGTAGGAGCTTCTTTATCAGCAGCACTACCATAAACAGCAGGCTCAGAGAATCTGTGATTCTTGTTAATTTTTGCGTATCCGTCTGTAAGATTTGGACCAAGAACTTTTGTATGAGCTTCAAGAGGAACATACTGGCTTTCAACGGCTACAAGTCCATCATTTTCTGAAGAACCTTTAATATCATTCAATTCTGAATCAATATTGAAGAAGTATGAAGAAGCTTTTCCACAATTTACTGCTGCAGAAACGTGGGTTGCTCCACCTACAACATTAATCGTAGAAAAACAGATAACAGATTCTACAATATTCGCAGCATCAGCTAAGGCAAAAACAACTCCAGCACCTGTACAAACCCCATGAGCTACTTTCTGAGGTGTTGTATTCAAATTTCCATCTGAATCAAAATCTTTGTTTATAAGTCCGAATGTATCACTATCAGTACCAACAATATATCCAACTGGTAAATCTGAATCAAATTTTGCAGTATTTGTTGTAACAGCAACTGTTTTATAAACTGGAACATTTTTTGAAGTCAAATAATAAATCTTGAGAAATCCAACTTTTTTGTATGTCCAGTAATATTTTTTTTCAGTTCCATTAGGAACTTTCTTGTAACTAGTTATCGTTTTACAAACCTTATTTGTAATAAAGTCACTTCTAGGCATCATATCGTAAAGTTGTTCGATTCTGTCATAAGATTCATTATTCCAACCTCTTAAGATGTAGTTAAAATTGAAATTAAAATCATCAAAAAGAAGTGCAATTGCTGATACAACAGCATCTACCGTAGAACTTTCAGTGTTATTCAAAAGAAAATTTATGAATCCACCTCCCGTAATCTGATTTGCAAAAGTTGTTTTTAAACCAGTTACATCAAATGCAGTTAATGCTCCGCCTACACCTTTCACAACAATAGAAACATCATCTGAAAGTTTTGATTTAAGAGGACCAAATCCTCCTTCCAATGCTTTTATACCTCTATCAACACCAGATACTGTAATTACAGCACTGAGTTTTGAAAATTCTTCCGGTTTTTGTTCCTTAAGCATAGTTGCATAAGCAAGGGCTCTTGGGCCACCCTGACTGTGGCCTACAACAACATAATTTCTATTCAAACCAGCTTTTGCAGCTTCATCAGATGTAATTTTATTGATTTCATTAGTAACAATATCTGTAAGGCTTGGATCATTATCTGGATCATAATTTATAAAATCAAATCCCTGAATAAGCCAAAATCCTTCACCAGAAGCATCAGAAGCTTTCTTGTAATACGACGCTTTACAACTTGGGGTTGGATAAGACATATCACCTGAAGTTTTTGCATCATATTCTGCAAAAATACAAGTGGAACATAAAGCAAAAATAGCTGCAAATGTTAATATACTTTTTTTCATGATTTACTCTCCTAAAAGAAGTCTAAACGAAGAATCTTCGACGTTATTAATATCAACAGAACTGTAAAGTTCAACTGTAGTTTGAACGTTGCTCAAATCAGATGGATCACCAAAAATGATTCCTTCCGTATCCTGAACACGACCTTCTGCCTGAAGTTGTGCATATTCTTCTTCTGAAATTTCTGGAATATCATCCATTGATTCGAAAACTGGATAATCTAAATCAAATCCTGTTACTTTATTTGGATTTTCTGTGTCGATTACAGTAACTGTTCCAATTTTAATATATTCTCCATTATATTCTTCATATACATTCGAAACTGAAGTTGTAACTTTTACACCTTCATCATCAACTGTAACAACTTCAACTTCGTCAAGACTTTCATTTTCAAGGTCAAAAGATACTTTTGTGGAAATACGAGTTACGCCTTCCTGTTCATTAAATAAAGAGGATGGAAGACTTAGAACTCCGTATCCCTCTTTTTTATCTTCCGTTAAATCAAGGGAAAGACGTTTTGCACCAGATCGGATTGCATCAATATTTAATCTTCCTGTTACTGGAGAAGCTGTAAGAAAATCCAGACCATTATTATCTTCCTGAGGAACGATAAGACGCTGTTCGACTTCGTTACTGTCATTATTGTAAATGACCATATCATGACCATCAGAAATTACAGCCCTTGAAACTCCGCCACTGTACTCTTTTTCAAGATCAACTCGAGAATAAGAAACTCCATCGATAACCTTGTAGCACAGCCGATAACCACCAGTCTTCGTAAGATAAGAGTCTTTTCTATTGTTCATTGAATAAACACTAACTTCAGCAGCAAAACTTTCTGCACTTGTAGACTTGTCGGACCAGTTAATTGTAACTGGATTTTCACTGAATAATTCCTCTGCTGTTTCTGGGGCTGTTTGACTGTTACATGCAATCACACTAAGAATGCTTAGGCCCATTAAAGCAAAGAATCCAAATCGTTCGTAAATTTTTACTTTTTTCATTTATACGACCATCCTTTAAATTCAACTTAATTCTATTGTATAGCTGTTTTGTTATAAATTAAAAGAAAAATTTTTGAAATAGAAAGTAAATGCCAGGGCGACAAAGTGTAACAAATGCCTAAAAAAGAACTTCTCTCAGAAAAATAATCAAAACTAAACAAGACTGTTACCAGAGCTAAGAAAAAAATCAGCATACCAAAACATAAATGTTACCAAAAGAAAAATTAAAGTAAAGAGAAAAAATTTAAAATTCCGTTTTC
>CAVFQN010000047.1:0-13680 GCA_963624615.1 Treponemataceae bacterium
ACTCTGGAAAACTCCGGTACGGTAAATCTTAGCAGCTGTGACCTTTCGGTTGCCAGCCTGGAAAACTCCGGCTCTATCAACATTGCCGACAAAAATCTAACTGTTTCTTCAAATTATACAGGATCTACGACAAGTTCTAGTGATAAGATTACGGCAACAACTGGAACTTTTTCTTACACTGGCAGCGGAGACATTACAATCGGAAATTTAAGTCTTGCTGGCGGAAAACTTTCAAACGAGTCCGGGCAAAATGTAACAATCACAAATCTTACCCTAAGTGCGACGGAATCTAGCCTGGAAGCAGATTCTGGCAAAATCACACTATCATCAGAAATAACTAATACAAGCGGAAAACTCAAAACCAGCGGAAATATACAAAGTAAAGGAATAAAGTTGGATTCGCTGACAATCTCCAGCGGCAATTTTACTTCAAACAATGGCAATATTGAAGTTTCAAATCTCACAAACTCTGGCACTATAGACATTGGCGAAAAAAATCTTTCAATTTCATCAAACTACACAGGCTCTAACTCAAATAGCGATAAAATCCTCACTTCATCCGGCACTATAACCTACTCCGGAGCAAATGACATTACAATCAGCAATTTCACAGCAAGCGGAGAGGCTAGCCTAAAAAATACATCTACAACAAAAAGCCTAACTATCCAAAATTTCAATATAAACACAACAGACGAAATATTTTTATCCGGTGGCACTATCGGAATTTCAGTATCGAACGCCCTTTCTTCCGGAAAAATAAAAACCTCCGGAAAAATCACAACGAAAGCCCTTACTTTGGACTCTCTAAACGTCACAGACGGCAATTTAATTGCAAACGGAAATCTGAAAATTGCAAGCCTGGAAAACTTCGGGACGGTAAATCTTAGTGACGGTGACATTTCAGTTGCCACCCTGGAAAACTCCGGGACTATCAATATTTCCGCAAACGACCTGGAATTTTCTTCCTACTCTGACACAAGCACGACCGGCTCAATCACCACGACTACCGGCAATGTAATTTCAAAAGCGACGGCAGACATCACAATCACAAATCTTACATTACAGGGTGGCTCTTTCAAAACATCAAAATCCGACGACAGGGCAAACAATCCGGGATCGGTCACAATTTCCAATCTCACTTTAAGCAAAAACGCAGATTCTCCGGCAAGCCCAACGACGAACACTCTCGACGGAACTTTATCAGCCATCACTATAACTTCGGCAAACTACAACGAAAATAATTTGACAACAAGCGGCACGATCGACTTGCCAGCTACAGGAACAAGTTCAATCGGCATATTAAAAACTGATGGAACGACGAATTTTGCAGGCGGAAATGTCACAAATTTTGAAGCAAAAGGAACCACAACTTTCGGGGGTGGCACCGTCACAAGTTTTACTTCCGAGGGGATTACAAAAGTAGGTGGCGGAACTATCACAAGTATTGAAAATCTGACGGTTTCTGGGACAAGTTTTACGCTCACAGGAGACCTTTCCGTTACAAATTTGAATTTGTCTGGAACTTCTACAGAATTTTTAAAAATTAAGACGGAGGATGGCGGAGCGGGGGTAGGAAACGGCACTGGAAAATCCATCCGCCTAGCAAGTAATCAAAATACCGGCTCATACCTTTCTATCGCCTCGGACGTTTATATCACAGATTCAGCTGGTAAGATTGACGGTCTGGCAGGAAGATTTTACTCCGCCACAAATTCTCTTCCATCGGATTTAGGAAGTGATAAAAACGCAACTTACGCCACAATCATCAAAAACGGCTGGAGAATTAAGACTCTTGGAGATTTAACCTACACTTGGGTGGGCTCCGCCACCACAGGGACAGGCTCGACAGGCACAGCCGCCTGGTCAGACAAAGCAAACTGGAATATTGGAATTGTACCTGGCGTTTTGGGATCTTCCACCACCGACCCGACAATTTCCACCGGGGCGGCAGTTTTAATTCCAGATGGAAAATCAAATTATCCGAACACTGGCTCGACCTCATACTCCGTAAGTTCTCTCACAATTGGAAGTAGCGACGCTGCTACCCACGATGCAAGTTTAACGCTTGGATCAGGTGATTTGATGATTTCGGCTGCAGCAGACGGCTCAAGTGGGGCAAATTCTGCCAGCTCAGGCACCATCACAACTTCTGGGCTTTCAAATTACGGCACGATTATTTACACATCATCAGGTCGCATTTCCCAAAACGACACTGCAAAAGGACTGGTAAAATACACAGGTTCAAATGTAAGTGTAAAGGATTATGGAGATGATGATTATTTCAATCTGGAAATTGCGGACGGTTCTGCAAGTTTAACCACAGAAACAAATATAAAGGGAAAACTCACGATAAGCGGAGGCTCTTTGAAAGGGGCTTCATATCCACTTACGGTGGCAGGGGATTTTAGCCAGACGGCTGGAAGTTTTGAATCCGCTACCGATGTAAAAGTTTCCAAAGACCTGACAATTTCCGACGGCTCTTTCACCTCCGCAGGAAATCTCACTGTCACAGGCTCAATCACAGCCAGCGGAAATTCTGCCATCAGTTTTAATGCAAAAACATCCTCTTTTGCAGAATCAGAATCGCAAGCAGAAAGTACCGCAGGACAGGCCACTCAAGCCACATCATTCACATTCGGCTCAATGACAGGCGGTTCAATTTCTTTTGGAAATGAAGATAACGACACCTTCACCCTGACAGAACAGGGCTCAAGTTTAGATTTTTCTGGCTCTCCAAGTATCAGCCTGGGAGGAAATTTGACCGCCCCGGCAGGAATTAACCTGGGGAAAATTTTTACCGTAAATGCAAATACAATTTTCGACTCAAAAGTCACAATTTCCGCAGATTTGAGTACAGACTCATCACCGACTTCTGCCATAGACTTATCATCATATTCATTGACCTTCAATTCCACCGTCGACTGGGCAAGTGGCGGAAGTGGAAGCGGCAGTTCAGTCGGCTCAAACAAGATTTTTGAAACGACAGGCAAAGGCGGAAGTGTAACATTTAAAGATAAAGTAGGAAGCATAAATCCGCTAAGCAAAATAAAAATTGAAGGGCCGGTAAAAATCACCGAAAATGCAAATGAGATTAAAACTGATGGCAGTCAAAGCTCTGTCTCATTCTCTGGAAAGACGGAAATTTCCACCCCAGTAACAATTTCCTGCTCAGACTTAACTTTTGATAGTGCAACCACAATCACCGAGCAGGCAAACATCACCGCAACAACCACCCTGACCTTTGCCGACACCGCTGACATCTCCGCACCTCTAACTATCGACACAACAGACTTGACTTTCGCCAGCTCTGCAAAACTTGCCGGCGAAACAAACATCACCGCGAAAACAGCCACCTTCCAAGGGCCAGCCGAATTCTCCGCAAAAACAACAATCGACGCCGAAACAAGTCTGACCTTCGGAAACTCAGCCGACCTCTCTGCCGAGACAATTTTCACAACAATCGACCTGGTCTTCGGGGGGGCAGCCACAATCACCGAGCAGGCAAACATCACCGCTAACTCAAGCCTGACCTTCTCAGATACTGTCAACTTCTCCGCAGAAACAACTTTCATCACAACAACAGCCTCTTTCGCAGGCACTGCAGAAATCTCCGAGCAGGTAAACATCACCGCAACAACCTCCCTAACATTTGCCGACACCGCTGACATCTCCGCACCTGTCACCATCACCGCAGCCACAAGTACATTCAAAAACTCCGTAAAAAACTCAAAGGCAACGACCGCCCCAACCAGCCAGCAAAGTTACCTGAAAATAACCGGCGATTTAGTCATCGACTCAACCACAACCTCAAGCCCAATCACCATAGCCCCGGACATTATGCTGGACGGAAATTTCGCAAGCACAGACTCCTGCTCTGGGCCAGACTCTGACACAAATTCAAGTACAATCTCATGCCCGACCTTCACCAGCGACTTTTTCATTTTTGGTGAAAATTCATCATCAATCACCCTTAACGACATGACAATTACCGGCGATTTGATTTTTGACTCAGAAAAAACATACACAACAGCCGACTCATCAATCATCACAGCCGAAAACATAGTTCTCTACCGGGGAAATCTCACAACTGGAAAAAACGCCACACTCCACGCCACAAACGACATGATTTTGCTGGGAAAATCCTACTCCGTAACCGACCCTAATCGCCTTTCAGACCCAGCCAACCAGGACTGGCTCTACCAGCAGGACAGAACATCCGGCGAATGGCATTACGACCGCAACCGCGACGGAACTTTATCATCAGACGACTTTTTCACAGTTACCGCAAAAATGCCGGACGGAAACAGCCTGACCACAATCACAAATGCAAATTCAAGCCCATTCACTGGAATTTATACCGCAGGACAATCTTCCATCATAAAAATTGGTGATGAAAATGGCGGAAATTTCTACACAAACGGACTTAAAATATCAGAAACTGACGCCTCAGGCCTCACAGGAACAAGCCAATGGTTCATCGACCTGCCAGACCAAACAAACACTAGCAACCAAAAAGGATTCGCCGAAACATATTTTTCTTACGTCGACCGTTCAACTATCCGCTGCTGGGAATATGCAAATCAGACAAGTGGATACGACGACGGACTTTACGCCCGCATGCCGGCCTACCAGTGCACCGCTTCAACGACAGACTCTTCAACAGAAGCCCCTTCAACAAACGTAAACTGGCTTTTTGATGATTTTGAAATCACCCAGGCATTTACCGTTCGTGATAATACACTTTGCCTGATTTTTAATCGCCCAATTCGCAATGCAAGCGGAGAATTTAAAAACGCAATCCTCCGCTTTAAAAATGCAACAGAAACTTATTCAGGTTTTTATTCAGATGCTGATTGCAGAACGCAAATTTCTGATAGCGAAAATCTCCAGGATTCCGACAAATCCACCGCAACTGTTTACATGAAAGCTACAACAAGCTGGAATACCGATGCCACAGGAAGGAGCCCTGGTTCAAATAGCAATTTAAGCACCGACCGCAATGGCGTCCACAAAAATGTCATTCCTTACATAGAAATTGTTACAAATAATTCTCTGCCCCTCACCGATATTTGGGGCAAACGCCTGAATTATTATGAAAATGATTATAGATTTACCGATGTTACAGACCACACTGGTCCAGTTCTTTATTCAGTCAGAACAGGACAAGATTTACATACTGATTATGATTCTACAATTGGAGCCGAAAGTCAGCCATCTTATGACGCCCACAACTTTATCGAATTCCGCTACTCTGAAAAAGTAAATTTTGGTTCTCCGTCCGCTGGCACTGCCACAGGTTCAAATCCGACTACAAATTTTTATGATAATGATGATGTCGCCAGCCAAGTCTGGCTCCCGGCTACAGCTGTAAGTCTCACAAATGGACTTCCAGACACGACCAATGTCCGCGTTCACGACTCATTTGGAGCCCTCACAAGCGAAATCACAAAATCTGGAAATATCACATTTGCGGGGCTGGGAACATTTGCCACAGGAAAACTTTACACCGGTTCTGCAGGTTCGCCTGATAAATACGTAAATTCACTCTACCGCCCAGACCAATATTCAATCCGACTTTCAGTTGCCGGCTACACCGAAGGCACTTCGACAGATTCTTCCGGAAATATTTACAAAACCTGGCCAGGTTATATAGAATCGGCAGTTCAGCCGGCAGGACTTGTCACAATGGTTGCAGCCACAAACAATATGGTCACAGACTGTGCTCTTGATCTGGACGGAACGACCGCCCTTTACAATCCTCAAATTCAATATGCAAAACCAATAACCCCTCAAGTAAACATAAACTTTACAACAGGAAAATCATATTCAAAAACTGGACTTTATGGAGACTGGGATCTTTCATCACCAGTTTTTGCACCTTTACGCCGCATAGCAAGTTCCAGCTGGATTAATAACAAATATTGCGAAGCTGTAGGAACAAATTCTGGTTCAGGTTCAACTCTGGACAGAATCGAATTTCACTTTTTTGATAACACTCCTTCCTACTCAAGCATTGACACCGCAGCCTGGCTTTCAGAAATTGGCTGGGTTTGCAACAATTCAGAACAAGCAGAAACACTTTATGATGAAAGTTACACCTATTGTGCTGATATAGTTGGTGGTTCAAGACAATTTTCTTCCGACGCCACAAATCGAACAAAAGGCGGCCTCAGATTTTCTACTACAGTTACTTCTGCAGTCGCATTTAAATATTCGACCAGCCAATCTGATTCCGTAATTCCAACAAAAGCCTTTAATACAGACTTGACAGCTTTCTATCCAGGAGCAAAATCGGCAATTTTTGTTGGTTCGTCAAAACTTCGCCGAACCGCTGATGACCCGGACGGACTTTATTTTGGACTGGGATTGTCAGATTTGACTTACCCAATAAGCCAATCTTTTACAATTTCTTATGATGATTCTTTGGGCTACATTACAGACTTGGCAGGCAACCGCCTCCGTTCAAATAAAATCAAAACAATTGATCGAACTCCGCCTTATTATGACATTATTTTAAGTCCAATAAATCAAAAAGAAGTCTACATTGTTTTTGTAAAAAAACTTGTCACAAATTCTGATGACCTGGAATATCGTGACTCAAGCGGAATTAAAACCGATGTTTCCGAATCCTACGAAAACCTTATTCCAAAATGTTTTGAGCTGATAAGCATTTCTCCAGACGGCCAGGCAGTCACATCATCTTCTATTCAGATTGATTATTCTGTCCCAGCCAAAATTCAGCATATCGAAAGCCAAACAAACAAAAATCTTTTTACGGCCATAAAACTTACTTTAAATCAAAATATCACCCTGGATGATGTTGAAAATCTTTATGTCAGAATAATTAATGCTGATGGTTATCCTGAATATTCCCCAGATCCAATTACGGGTCTCAATTCCAGAGTCACATTTATTCAAGATGAAAATGGAAACTATATGCAAATGTTCGAAGCCCATTCTCTTTCTGATTTTGCAATTTCAGCCGTAAATCCTCTTTATGCTTATGACAGCCAAATGATTTATGATGATGATTATGCCATGAAGGGATTGTACGAAGAAGGCAGTTGGGCAGTTCATGATTGGAATGCCGACCAGCAAAATTACGGCACCTTGCCTGCAAACCACGAATATAAAATTGTTGCAGATATGATTGATGGAACAGAAAATTCTGATACTATTCCTTCCGGACTTAGGATTTTCCTTTCCAACGCTCCGGACGCAAAGTCCATTTCCAGCCAATACAACAAGGATTTTAACCAGTCACTCAGAATTTGGCTGCCAGACATCACAAACGGTACATTTCTTGCCATGTCATCAACAAACAACCCAGCCGAAAATTTTGTCCAGATTGATTCAGAGCCTCTTGGTGACCAAGATGACCAGGATGCCTCGATAAAAAACAGAGTCGATTTTACAATTCCTGCTGAAATTTCAAAAGAATGGGGAGCCGACCAGCAAATTTCCTTCCTTTTTGGACTTTTGGATAATGATAAAAATTTAATCAGAATTTACAATTCGCCATATTATGATGTAAGCACAGAAAGTTACAAGCTGAGTGCAAGCTCAGCAGTCCCACTCTACGCCCTTCGCCTTACGGACGCAAGCGACATCACCTCCGTTGACCTTTGGTCTTTCAAAACAAAGGCAACAACAGACCAGCGAGGCAATGTCACAATTTTGAACAACGTCATCAACACAAAGAAAGGCGAAAAAACCGTCATCAAAGTTAATATGCCAACCGCCGGCAAACTCAACGTAATGGTGATGACTCTAGACGGCAATATCATCACCTACCTTAACCGAGGACAAACCGAAGCCGGCGAACATTATTTTACCTGGAACGGCAAAAACAAAAACAAAGCAAACGTCGCTCGAGGAATGTATTTTATCCGCGTAGTCGGCAACGGAATTGATGAAACCAGAAAAGTGATGGTTGTAAAGTAAGCTTCCAAAATGATTAAATAAAACCTAAAAATTGCAATTTTACGAGCCAACTTTGAAAACATCCTCCCTGCCTGGCGATTTTTCCCCTACTTCCCCCAAATCAAAAAATATCCTATAATTCCCCTATGCTAGAAGAAAACCGCCAGCATACACGATATGAAGAAATCGGTCGCGTTTCTGCACCTGAGCTTTGTGCATTACCAGGCGTTCTCGATGACATCAGTGTAAACGGTTGCAAAATTCATTATTCATTTCCCGTATCTGTCAATTTGGACAATGAATATGAAGTAAAACTTTCTCCTCTTCATCACGGAGACCAAGCCCCTTTGAACTTAATTTGCCTGCCCCAGTGGGTCAAAGAATCCAGCGGAAATACTTACATAGGATTTAAGATTTTGTATTCCCCAGACGCCAACCGTCTCAAAACTTTTATCCAGCAGCTCGAAGACCTTTCCAAAGACCAACTCCCAGACATCATCTAAAATCATCCAAAACCTATGAAAATTGCATTTTTACCCTTTCCAGACCAGGCAGATTTACTCATTTCAGAATTAAAAGGTCGTTTTAACATTTCGCAAAAGCCCACCGCCCGCTACGGAGACCTTCTTTATTATGAAGATTTACCAGATTTTGCTGATAATTTCCCTTACTGGGCCCGCACAGCCATGCTAGCCCCGCAAATCTTGAAATTCGACACAATTTCCCAGGCCGCAAAGCATTTAAAAGAAATCCAGCGGAATTGGGCACCATATCAATACACCTGTTTCAGACGGGCCCAATTAATCCAGGAAAAACTCCCCTACATCAATTTAAAAGACCGCAAATTTCCTGTAAAAATTCCTCAAAACCCAATCGGTCTCTACACCCTGATTGACGACCGCACCATAATTTACAGCCCTCAAACAACAAGTTTTTTGCCAGCCGGCACCTTACACTTTATCGAAGACCACGAAAATCCGCCTAGCCGGGCTTATCTCAAAATCCAGGAAAGCCTGACCATGGCAAACCTTTTGACCAACGTAGAACTTCCCCACCCAGGCCAGCGTTGTTTTGAAGCAGGGGCTTGCCCCGGTGGCTGGACCTGGGTTCTGGTCAATCTGGGAGCGTCTGTTTACGCCGTAGACCGAGCCCCCCTGGCCGACTCACTAATGCAAAATCCCCTGGTAACTTTCCAGGCCCACGACGCATTCACCCTCAAGCCCCAGGAAATCGGCCCCATCGACTGGCTTTTTTCAGACGTAATCTGCTACCCCGAAAGACTTTACCAGTGGATTCAAAGCTGGCTAGACTACAATCCTGCCCTGAATATGATTTGCACCATCAAAATGCAAGGCGAAATCAACTGGCCATTAATTCAGCAGTTCGCAGACATTCCCGGCAGCAAAATCCTCCACCTGAACTACAACAAACACGAACTCACCTGGATTCACACAAAAATTTAGGAGGGGGTAATCTTAGGCAAGGAGGGGGAAGCCTCCCCCTCGCTCCAGCCCGCTTCGCGGTCTTCCGCTACCCCCTCTACGGGGCAAAATTCCCCACCAGAACTGCCCCGTAACGCCCCAAATGACACTCCATATCCCCTGCTGCAAAATCATCCAAATAACAATTTTTCCTCCCAAAAAACTAATGAACCTACAGTTTTTTTCCGAAAATTTTATTAAAGTTACAAAAAAGTTAATGCTTCCTTGAAAAACAATTAAAAAAAATATATATTAAACCTAAATTGCATTAGTAAAGGAGAGAATAACTATGCAAAACTTAAGTTCCTACAAAGAAGCTTATTATAAGGCTGTAGACAACACGGATTATCCACAGGATATGAAAAACTACATCAAAAAGTTGATTTCACACTGTGCTAATCCAACAGAGATTTTTCAACTAACTTTATTCTATCTCTACAATTGTCAAACAGCATAACTTTATAAGTTTCTGGCTCAATTCAAAAAGTACAAAAGAACTGATTTTTCAGTTCTTTTTTTTTGCCCAAAAACTATTTACCCATAAAAAAAGCCCTGTCTTTCGACAGAGCTTTTTCTAACTAAAAATCAGACTTTGTAAAGCTTAGGCTTTGTTCAAGCGGCTTTCGAGGTCGTCCAAAATTTCGTTGAGTTCTTTTGGAAGGTGAGCACCGAATTTTGGATAGTGGTTTTCACGAATATCCTTAACTTCTTTCTTCCAGCCTTCAACATCAACTTTTGTGATTTCTGGCAAAGTCTTTTTGTAGTAATCAGCAAGACCATCAGTATTGATAGCACCTTCTTTTGGCATATAACCGATTGGTGTATCAATGTAGTTGTCTTTTCCGTCACAGCGGTCAAAAATCCATGCAAGAACACGGCTGTTGTCGCCATAACCTGGCCACATAAATCCGCCTGGAAGGTCAGCATTGTCATCATCCTTGCGGAACCAGTTAACGTAGAAAATCTTAGGAAGCAAATCTTTGTCTTTTGCAGCGTTACCTACATCAATCCAGTGCTGGAAGTAGTCACCCATGTTGTATCCACAGAATGGAATAATTGCGAATGGGTCACGGCGAATCTTACCAACTTCATCAGGGTTGATTGTAGAAGCAGCTGTGATTTCTGAACCAACGATAGAACCAAGGAATACACCGTGATTCCAAGAGCGACTCTGGTGTACGAGAGGTACAGTTGAAGGACGGCGTCCACCAAAGAGGATTGCACTGATAGGTACACCTTTTGGATCTTCCCAGTCAGAAGCAATACATGGACACTGAGCAGCAGGAGCTGTAAAGCGAGCATTTGGATGAGCTACGCACTGGCTCTTGTCTTTAGGATTTTTGTCATTTGCTGGACATGCAACTTTGTTTCCGTGCCAGTTTGTGATTTCTTTTCCTTCTGGAGCATAACCAATACCTTCCCACCAAACATCGCCGTCTTCTGTAAGACCACAGTTTGTAAAGATTGTATTCTTTGATGCTGCAATAAGGGCGTTCTTGTTAGACTGTTCAGAAGTTCCTGGAGCAACTCCAAAGAATCCTGCTTCTGGGTTGATAGCGTAAAGACGACCATCATCGCCAAATTTCATCCATGCAATATCATCACCGACTGTTTCAACTTTCCAGCCAGGAATTGTAGGAATAAGCATAGCCAGGTTTGTTTTTCCACAAGCTGATGGGAACGCACCTGTTACGTATTTAACTTCGCCCTGAGGATTAGTCAATTTCAAGATAAGCATATGTTCTGCAAGCCAGCCTTCTTCGCGGGCAATAACAGAAGCGATACGGAGGGCAAAACATTTCTTTCCAAGAAGAGCGTTTCCACCGTATCCAGAACCGTAAGACCAAACAAGGTGTTCTTCTGGGAACTGTGAAATATATTTCTGTTCAACTGGAGCACAAGCCCAAACACCATTGTCTTTTTCGCCATTGTTGAGAGGTTTACCAACAGAGTGTAAACATGGAACAAAATCATCACCAAGATGAGCCCAAACTTTTTCGCCTGCACGTGTCATGATGTCCATATTCAAAACAACGTATTCAGAATCTGTAAGTTCAACACCATATTTTGCGATTGGAGAACCGAGAGGTCCCATGCAGAATGGAAGAACATACATTGTACGACCATGCATACAACCTGTATAAAGTCCTTTCATTGTTGCTTTAAGTTCTACAGGATCAATCCAGTTGTTTGTAGGACCTGCATCTTCCTGTTTTTTAGAAGCAATGAAAGTTCTCTTTTCAACACGAGCAACGTCTGAAGGATCAGAACGGAAAAGGAAACTATTAGGCTTTTTAGCCAATGGAGTAGCAAGACCTTCTTTAACACATTTCTGCATTAATTCGTCATACTCTTTCTGAGAACCATCACAAACTACAACATTGTCTGGTTCACACATTTTAACACATTCTTCAACCCAAGATTTAATCTTGGCATTTTTAATGTCATTAACAGTCATTTATGAACTCCTTTGAACACAAAAGGCCTCTCCAAGAGACCCCGTATTCCACGATTAAATATAATGAAAAATAGGGTTGCGTTCAATAGAAAATAAGATTTGAAAGATAGAAAAAAAAGGGAAATGTTAGAAAAAACTAACATCTCCCTTTACTAAAGCTATCTTTGAAAATGCCCTAGAAAGTATAGATTGCACTAAATTTCTTGGTAATTTCCAAAGGATTGTATTCGTTAGTAACAGTACTTACAATACCATTTTCTACAGCAGTTCCTCGAACAGCACTATAATAAAGCCTATCTGCTCCAACAGAATATGTAACAACTTCAAGTCTTTGATTGTTCGGAACATTAGCAAACATATTTACATAACTAGAGTCTTCGAGATTTACCTTGTAAATCTGATGAAAACCAGTTTCTGCGCCATTTGAATCTACCAAAGAATACTTCATTTAAAAAGCACCGTCGTTTTCAATAGTTTGAGTTGATTTTCCAGCTGGGAAATTTACTTCTCTAAAGTTATTGATTAAACAACCATCGGAATCTATAACTTGAACAAAATAGAAATACTTAGTCTCCCAAGATTTTTCCATATTTGTATAACTTGCCCACAAAGAACCATCTGAATTAACAGTGAAATCCTTCATATTCTCATCATAATAGTTAACAGATTTAGCTACTTCTTTACAAGCTGCTTCATTTGTTCCTTTTATGAAGAATAAATCTTTAAAGTTTCTGTCATAAACATTAACTTTTTGGGAATCATCCCACTGATCTGCAAAAGCAAGTCCAAAGGTGTAAAGTCGCTCATCATCTTCTGTAAGCCATTCCAAAGCAGCTTCATCAGTCAAATCAGAATACAGTTCTCCATATTTTGCATCATCTTTAAGAATATCCAATCTGAATTCTTTTTCACCATGCGAATTACATTTTGCAAAAGCATCTTTTAAGATTGCAGAATAATCTGCAGAACCATCTGATTTTTTATAATCGTCTGATACTGAAGACACAACATCGTGCCATATGTCATTAGGGATTCTGTATATATCAATCCAGCCGTTTCCTGAATAATTATTTCCATCTTTTTTGAAATATTCAGTTCCCTTTACTGGTTTTTCATTTGACGAAAGACTTTTTATAGGCTCTTCGCTATTGCAAAGTAATGTATCAGAATCTTTTACGTAAAGAATGTCCGCTACAAGATTATACGGGTGAGCCCCTGTTTGAACCTTCGTATTTCCATCACTAAAATATCTATCACTACAAGCATTATAAAATAAATTACGAAGTTTGAATGAATCCAGAGCTTTTATTACATCTTCATTTTTTAGACCTTTTGTTGCAGTGTAAATCTCTTCAAAACCTTCAATGTCTTTAAATAAATCAAATCTAATATCAACATCATCAACAGAAAGTTTTAAACCACTGGCACTGTACCAAGAAGCGTTTTCTTCTATTATAAATTCAACAACATTTTCAGGAATTAATTTTCCTTTATCATCAATAAGTTTAAGCTTTTTCCCAGTTTTCCAATTAGTAACTTCATCTGATTTCCAATAAACAACACAATGACCTTCTTTTGTGAAATACTTTTCTACATTCAATTCTGACAGCAAGGAATTAGTTCCAGCAGAAATCAATTTTGCAGTTTCAAACGAGTCCCCATTTCTTTCAGATTTATACAAACCTTCCCAGTCTGCTACACAATACATAACTGAATTTACTTCATCGTAAACCCAATTCTTTATTGTTTGTCCACTAGAAGAATAATAAATATTAGAAGGGTAATTTGGATTTTCAACAGGAATTGCTCTTAAAAATG
>CAVFQN010000048.1:0-10016 GCA_963624615.1 Treponemataceae bacterium
TTGCAATTTTGATTTTTTTCTGCATTTTGCAGACTGTCCGCCTGCACAGTAGAAAAGCAAAAATCCGAAAAGATGCTATTAAAAGGTCAAAGGCGGTGAGAGGTGGGCAGATTGCAGAACAAGTTGCTCCTTTTTTGCCAAATTTTCCTTGTTCCCCCGAGGATGCACGTTTTATCGGTAAACCTGTAGATTTTATCGCTTTTCCGGGGCTGTCAGAAAATGACAGGGTTGATGAAGTTCTTTTAATCGAAGTGAAAACCGGGCAATCCGCATTGAGCCAGAGAGAAAAAGAAATTAAAAGGGCGGTGAAAGAGGGACGAGTCCGCTACGTGGAATACAGAATTTAGTCCAAGTCACGCAGGAGTCCAGACTATTCCGGGTTTTTAAAAGCCTCGCAATCTTTAAAATCCTTGCCGTTTTTGAGCAGGGCGTTTTTATTGCCTGCCAGATATGAATCACAAAGATTAAAAGGCATAGGTTTTCCCCGCAAAAATCCCTGTACTATATTGCAATTAAATTTGTTCAGTAAAGCCAGCTGTTCCGGATGTTCAACACCTTCTGCAATTGTCTCAAGGCCCATTTTTTCGACCATACTGATGATGGAACTTGTGATATTTGCCTGAATTCCATCTGCCGAAGTAATGTCGTTTATAAAAGATTTGTCGATTTTGAGAGTGTTCAAAGGCAACATCTGGAGATAACTCAAAGACGAATAGCCTGTCCCAAAATCATCAAGGGAAACTCTCAGCCCTTTATCTTTTATAGCTTTAAGTTTTTCGATGGTGTCGTTCATATTGTGAATCATGACACCTTCTGTAATTTCAATTTCCAGAAAACTAGGATCTATTTTGTAGCGTTCAATAAATTCTCCCAGTTCATCAATAAAAGAATCCTGCCGTAACTGAACTGGAGAAACATTTACAGACATAATCCCTTTGAAATCATACTTTTCCTGCCAGGTTTTCAGTGTCGAAATTGCAGTGCTCATAACCCAGCGCCCAATGGGGATAATAAGTCCTGTTTCTTCTGCCAGTGGAATAAAAACTGACGGAGCAATATCTCCAAGTTCAGAATCTGACCAGCGGATAAGGGCTTCGAACCCTCGTAATTCGCCTGTTCGAATATCAAATTGCGGTTGATAGAACTGCTTGAACGAACTTTCCAAGATGGCAGTTGTCATTTTTGTCTGAAGTTGCAAATGCTGGATAAAAATTCTCTGCATATCAGGTTCAAAATAAACAAAATTATTTTTGCCATTCTTTTTTGCATAGTGAATTGCCATATCTGCAAAGCGGATAATTTCGTCCACTTGTTCTGTGTGATTTGGAAAAATCGAAACACCGCCAGATACTCCAATTTGTTTAATCTGAAATGTTTCATAAATGCAGTCTATAAAGTTTACAAGGCTGTTTTCAGAATCAAAATTTGAAATTATTACGGCAAATTCATCATCACCATAGCGGAAAATCTGAATATATTCTTTTTGGAACTGTTTTAAGACGTCAGCAACTTTCATGATCAGAGAGTCGCCTTCTTTTACCCCGCGGGAATCGTTTACATTTTGCAAATTATCAATATCAATAAGCAAAAGTCCAGCTGTCGTGTGGGTAAAACGGGAAGTGTCGATTGTAATCCCCAAAGCATCATTAAAGCCCGATCGATTTAAAAAGCCTGTGAGAGGGTCTGTGATTAAAGATTCTTTGAGTTTTTGATAATACTTGTGCTCCGAAGTAACGTTAGAGAAACATACAACAACATATCTCTCGTCTGGTAACCACTTCATATCAACTTGGTACCAGGATTGTGTTGATGGCGAAAAATACCTTGCATCGGGATAAAATCTTCCTGCAATTGCATCTAGTGCCATTTTAAACCAAGGTACATCTGATGTAATATCAGATTCAAAATCACTCCAGAGAGTCTGCCCTTTGAGAACAAAACCTACTGCTTTTTTTAATTCTTCATTTGTGTAAATAATATCGAAGTCGACAATCCGACCTGTTTCATCTTTTATTGGGGTTCCTACAAGAATAGGGGAAGTTATGTTGTCCAATACTAGTGAGTGATTAAAATCCATGTTGCGCCTACTTTTATAAATGATAAGGGGGATACCCCGATAAGTCAAACTAAATATAACAGATTGGAAAATAAAAGTAAAATGTTATAGAGTTTTGTTATATAATCACCTACCCAACTCTCAGAATAAGAGCGGGGTAAGTCAAACGAAAAAATCTTAGTTGGAAATCCTTACTTTTTCCCACTGTTCGTAGTACTTTTCAAGATAGTCTCCAAGGTCATTTTTAAGTTCGCAGTTGTCCAAAGCAGAGGCTGGATACATTGGTGTGGTTGTTCTGTAATTTTCTGCTTCAAGGTTTACGTAACAAGGGAAGCGGAAAAAATCCAGGAATTTTGCGTAATTTTCTGGTCTGTGAATAAAATTGATAAATTCTGTAGCAAGACCAGGATTTTTTGAATCCTTTAAAATACACATGCTGTCCAGGTAAGAAGGTCCGCCATTTTCCGGAATAAAGAAATCAACTGTAGAATCCCATTCTTCTTCCGGTACTTCCCCAAAAATTACTTCTGCATAGCCCTGGCACAACCAAAGGTCGCCGCGGGCAAAGTCTTTTCCGAATCCTTCTGCATCGAATTTTACGATATTTGGGAGCCAGTCATTTTTTATAAGGCTGATGGCAGAGGCAAGTTCATCATCATTTTTTGTACAAACGCTGTAGCCCTGGTAGGCAAGTGCGTCCCCAATAACTTCGCGGTAATCGTCCATCATAGAAGCATGGTTTTGGAACTGGGAATCAGCAAAAATGTTCCAGGTCTCTTCATAATCACCAGTAACTTTTTTCTTATTTACAGAAATTCCTGCAGCACCAAAATAATAAGGAACGGCGTAGGTCATATCCGGATCAAATGTCATTTTTTCAACAATTTTAGGATTAATTTTACTTCGGTTAGTAAATTTTTCCTGAACGATTGGCTGGAGCATTCCTTTTTCTTTCATGATAGAAACGTAATCCTGGCTAGGAACTACAATATCAAAACTTTTTGCACCACCGTTTACAAGCTTATTGAACATTGTTTCATTAGAATCATACTCAGTTACTACAACTTTGCAGTCAAATTCCTGTTCAAAAGCTTCTACAACATCAGTTGGTGTGTAATAAGTCCAGCTGTAAAGTTTCAATACCTGTTTCTTTTCGCAAGAAACAAGTCCCAAAGCTGCGGCAAAAAGGCTCGCAGTCAAAACAATTTTAGTAACGATTTTCATAATCGCCTCCAAAATTAAAAAATAGATTTTTTAGCGGAAGCCCCTGCCTCCGCTTTTTTTAAGGGGTTAGGGATTTTTATCAATGTGCAGCAGCAAAAGATTTCAAACCTTTTCTCAGCATTATTGCAATCAGACAAATCAAAAGAATCAAAATAAATGATAATGAGTTGATTACAGGACTTACTCCGTGGCGAATCATGTTGTAAACATAGATAGGCAGTGTTTCAACATTTCCGTTTACCAAAGATGTGATGACAAAATCTTCGATGGAAAGTGTAATGCTCATCATAAATCCGCTGGAAATTCCTGGCATAATTGCAGGAATGATTACTTTGAAAAGGGTCTGAGTTTCCGTTGCTCCCAAATCGTGGCTTGCTTCTATGATGGAATAGTCAAATTCATCAACTCTGGAAGAAACCATGAGGTAAGCAAATGGCAGACAGAAAGTTGCATGGGCAATTATGATGGTGCCAAGTCCCAGATTCATATGGATGCCGCTTAAGAAAATCAACAAAGAAACACCCATGATAACTTCCGGCAAAACCATTGGCAAAAAACTGATAGATTTGATGTAATTACGGCCCCAAAATTTATACCAGCTGATTCCGATTGCTGCCAAAGTTCCCAAAACCGTAGAGATAAGGGCAGAAGCAACGGCTACAATGGCACTGTAAAGCAGAGACATCCACAATTCCCCTGACGAAATAAATAATTCTTCGTACCAGCGGAATGAAAGCCCTGTTAAATGAGCCCCTTCAGATTTATTAAATGAGAAAACTATAATTACAAACAGAGGAATGTACAAAAATGCAAGTGTGAGACAGAGGATTGTTTTTGATGATGAATAAGTTCTCTGTCCAGTTTTTTTCCAGGAGCGTTTTGCGTGTCTTGCACTTTCTGATTTAGGATGATTTCCTTTAAGCTTATCAATAATCCAAGAAATTAAAAATTCCATTATTTGGCCTCCCCGGATTGTGGGAATTGTCCGGCTTGTGATTGTGAAAGAGGTTTTTCAGGAACGCCAGAATCTTCTTTTTTCGATGATTTTCTGAGATTTGCCTCTTTTTTATCAGAAGAAAGCATAAACAAAATGGCAAACATAGTGACAATTGTGAGAACAACCGAGAATGCAGACGCAAGCGGCAGGTTTCTGGCTTTTTGAATCTGATCCATGATGATATTTCCCAGCATGTAGCTTTTTGTAGAGCCGACCAGCTGCGGAACTGTGTAGTTACCAAAAATCGGGATAAAGGTGAAAATCACAGAAGAAATAATTCCACTTTTAATGCCTGGAAGTAAAATTTTAATCATAGACTGAGGCTTTGTTGCTCCCAAATCGCGGGCTGCTTCCAGCAAAGAAAAATCAAAGCGGTCAACTGCGGTAAAAATCGGGAGAATTGCGTAAGGCAGGTACATATAAATACTTACCAGAACAACAGCCCCTTTTGTGTACATAAATTTATGAGGCTGAAAAGTCCAGTCTTTTTCCCCGATAATCGAGTGCCAGAGCCATTCAAAAAAGTGGAAAATCTGATTTAAAAGTCCTTCTTCGCCAAGAATTGACTGCCAGGCAAAAATCCTGATCAGGGAGTTTGTCATAAAAGGTATGATTACCAGAATCAAAAGCAAAGTTTGCCTTTTACTTCTGGCAATTGCATATCCGCATGGCAGGGCAATAGCGATTGAAACTAGGGTAGAAAGCAGGGTCATCCACAGAGTTCGCAAAAGAATTGGCAGGTAAATAAATTTTCCGGTGTCAGAATCCCTTGCAAAAATTGACTTGTAGGCGTTAAGTGTAAATTCAGCTTTAACTCCGCCGTGCATATCTTTTTTCATAAAAGAATAGCAGACAATAATTGCGATTGGCACAACAAAAAATATTGTAAACCAAAGTCCCATTGGCCAGGCGTAGGCTGGCCCCGGATTTACCTTTTTATATTTAACAGCATGAGCCTTAGCTGCAATTTTTAATTGCAGGCTCTGTTTTTGTTTGTTATCGGTCTTACTCATTTTTCAATATCTTCTACGATGTAAGCGTCTTCTGCTGACCAGGAAACGTAAACTTCATCTTTCCATTGAATTACAGGACCATCGTCCATGTAATCTGTGTGCTGTTTAAAAACCTTAATCACTTTGCCAGTTTCTAAGCGAACGTAGAATTTTGACTGGAAACCTGAATAAATTGGTTCTTCAACAACGCCTTTGAACACATTTACATCAGTTCTGGCTCCAGTTGCTGGAGGCTCAAGAGTAATGCGGATTTTTTCCGGGCGGATAGTGAAAGCTACTTTTTGACCTTTATCTGTATGTTCGTAATCAGTTACCTGCATAAAACGATCCAGGGCAGCAGTTGCTTCTGTATCTGTGGCAAGGGGAGCCTGGTGACCAAGTTCTGGGACTGCCAGGGTGGTCATAAAATCATCATTACCGCTGGCATCTTTGTGAGGAACACAATCAGCAACTTCTGCAGAAAAGAGATTTGTTTCGCCGATAAACTGAGCAACAAACTGAGTGGCAGGGCTTTCGTAAATTTCGTAAGGTGTGCCAATCTGCAGAACATGACCATGGTTCATAACGGCAATTCTGTCGGAAACAGAAAGGGCCTCTGACTGGTCGTGAGTTACATAAATAAAGGTAATTCCAATCTGATCATGGAGGCGGTCCAAGTCGATGAGAAGATTTGCACGGAGTTTTGCATCCAGGGCAGACAATGGTTCGTCCAAAAGGAGAACTTTTGGCTCGTTGATAAGGGCTCTGGCAATTGCGACACGCTGTTTCTGACCACCCGAAAGCTGATTTGGCTTTTTGTTGATGTGTTCATCCAGCTGAACTAAGTGGACATATTCGCGGACTTTTTTATCAATTTCGTCTTTTGGCAATTTTTTCAGGCGTAATGGAAATGCGACATTTTCATAAATTGTCATATGTGGAAACAAGGCATAAGTCTGAAAAACAGTGTTTGAATGTCTTTTGTTTGGTGGCAGGGCGACTACATTTTTGTCGTCAAAAAGAACTGCTCCATCATCTGGGAATTCAAAACCTGCAATAATGCGGAGTAGTGTTGTTTTACCGCATCCTGAAGGACCGAGAAGCGAAAAAAATTCTCCCGGCTTAATAGTAAAGTTGATGTCATCCAGAGCAACAAAGTCGCCAAATCTCTTGGATACATGATCAATGGTAACCTGACTTCCTTTCATTCAAGTGACCCCGATTCAAAAATGATGACCTGCACATACGCGCAGCAAGTACATTTTTTAAAAACTTAGCTACTAATGTTGGTTCGTTTTAATTTTTATACTAAAACTTAAAATGCAATATATAATCGTTTGTGTCAATAAGTTTTAAAAAAATTGTTTTTTCTTGCCAGCATTAAACAATTCGATTATCTTTAAAGGGCACCTCTAAAAATTGCAATTTTTAGGGGTGCCCTAAAAGTGGTCGAAAAAAATATAATTCGTAACGAGGTAATTTTATGGTTTCTATAATTCTTGGTATTATTTTTATTGCTTTTACAGTGTTTGCAGTCCTTCCAGCCTGTCCTTTAAATTGGGGGCCTGATGTTATTGCATTTTTGAAAGGTTCTGTTCCTGTTCTGGCAGCATTAATTGGTCTTATCTGCCTTTTTATAGGTGCTGCTGATATTAAAGATAAAAAGGAAGCAAAAAAAGAAGATTCTGAAAAGAGCGAATAGTTTTTAGAGATTTCGTTAGTGCCCTGCCAGGTCGGTAGGGCTAATTTTAAAACTTTGTTCACATATTATATATGTTGTAATGTTGTAAAAACAAAATTTTATGGTATACTTCCATTTATTGTGAAAAATAATGACTTGAATTATGGTTCTTTTGTTCCTGGCTCAAAAACTGGCGGAGAACAAAAATTTGAAAATGTAAACAAAGCTTCTGGTCAAAACCAATCCGAAAAGATTGTGCAAAATGACAGAGTAAAAACAGCTAACCCTGTAAATAAAATATTTTTATCGGATACTGGAAAATCTGGAAAATTAAAATCTTCCCTAAAAACATCACAAAAATCATCATCAAAAAAAATAAAAGCCAGATATTCCATTGGTGCAAAACTCATTGGAATTATTTCTGCGATCGTAACCATTTCTCTTGCTTCAATCACAATCCTCGTTTCTTATTACATTTCTTCAGATACAAGAGTTAATGCCGAAGAAAATAACCTTACAATCAACAGCCGTACCGCATCAGACACAGAAAACCGCTTTAAGTCAGTCATCACATCGGTTGCCATGCTTTACGATACTTTTTCAATTGACGACGAAAAAGAAGAAATGCAGAACAAGGCAGCCCGTTTTTTTGAACGAAATTCTGATATTCTGGCAATGAAATTTGTTTATGGAGATTACACTTTTGTAAACAATACATATTTTCTTTCGCGGGAACTGGATTTTCAGCTACCAGACCTTTACGCAGAACAGGAATCGGAGGCCGTCGATGCTGCAAAAAATGGCGAAATTTCAATTTTGAATGCCACTCCCTTTTTTGAAAATCAGATAGTGGCAATTTTTACTTCCCTTGTTTCTGATGATAACCAGGATGTCGTAGTGATTCTTTTTTCTCTGGAAGCTTTGTCCGATTCTTATTCAACTGGTTCTACAAATCTTTCATTCCTTGTAAATCCTGATGGCGAAATTATCGTTCACCCGGATCTAGAACTGATGAATTCTGCTGCCGATTACAATAATCACTATCTTGTAAAAAATCTTTCAACTTCTACAAATAAAAGTGAACAAATTACCTATTTCAATGATGATAATGTTGAATATATTGGGGCTTTTACCAAGTTGAATATTGGCGGTTGTGCCGTAATCACAGAAGTTCAGACGCAAATAGTTTTGGAAGCGGTAAATGCAACTACAAGGCGAAATATTTACCTTACAATCGCAATTCTTTCTATCGCGATTATGATTGTCTGGTTTTTCTCTAAATCACTTAGTACGCCTTTGAAAAATCTTACAGAAGTTACAAACGAAATAAACTCTGGTAATTTTGAAACGCCTTTACTCGGCAAAATGAAGGCAAAGAGGCGGGACGAAATTGGAATTCTGATTCGGTCAACCAAGGCGGAGCAGGATATTTTAAATACTTTTACCCGGCTCACAAATAAAGGGGTAACTCGGGCTATTGTCACAAAAAAAATTGACTTTCAGCCTCACTTAAAAGACATCACAATTTTCTTCTCGGATATTCGTGGTTTTACAGCTATTTCTGATGGTTTTAATAAGCGTTTTGGCGAAAAATCTGCCGGTGAAATTATCGGATTTTTGAATGATTATATGGGACGAATGGTCAACTGTATCACAATTTCAGGCGGTAATGTTGATAAATTTGAAGGCGACGCAATTATGGCCTGTTGGGGAGTTTTGCGTGATGATAGTCTGGATTTTGAAAAATGGCCAGATTCTGATCCTAGAAAAGCTAAATTCCGGGCAGTTCATGAAAAACACGTAAAACAGGACGCTGTGAGTGCAATTATGGCGACTACGGCTATGCGGTACGCTCTCATGGAATACAATAAAAAGGCGGAAGCATTTACAAAAGCCCACGAAGGCGAGCCGTTTGCAAAATATAAGCCTCATATCAGAATTGGTTCGGGCTTGAATTCTGGACGTGCTACAGTCGGATTTATGGGGTCTTATGATAAAATGGAATTTACTTCCATTGGTGATGCGGTCAACCTTGCCAGTCGTACAGAATCATCAAACAAGCCTTGCGGTACCGATATGCTGATTACAGAAGATACCTACAATCTTCTTAAAAAAGATTTTATCCGCTGTCCAGAAAATAATTTTACTCTCAAGCCTCAAAATTTAAAATACGAGGTTGTGGTTGAAGTAATTCCTGTTACTTTTGAAGTTAAGGGAAAAGGAAAACAACACTTTTACGGTGTAGTAAATATGCCTCAGTTTGATATCGAAGCCTTTTTCAAAAAAGGTGACCCGAAGTTCAAACTTGATCCTGATTGTGAAAAATCAATTGGTCCAAAAGGTCCAAAAACTCTGGCAGAAGTCAGGGCTTTGTTGGGAATTCCAACTCCAGATTTTGGAGAAGTAAACTTAGATGCAGAAGAAAGCAAGATTAAAGCTACGTGATGTTTTTATAGTGGTAATCTGTTCCGGCCTTTGTGCAGCAAGTTTATATATGTTCTGGAAAGACCTGAATGCATCTTCTACACGAAACGACAAGGACCAGATTGCAACTATAGAATTCAAGCGTAAAATTGCCCAGCGAAAGTATAATGACCGGGTAGTTTGGGAACGATTACAGCAAAATTCTCCTCTTTATAACGAAGATACAATTCGTACCGCCGAAGATGCAGCCGCAACTGTAACATTTAAAGATGGAACTGTTCTGGAATTACAGGAAAATACCATGCTCCAGGTGGCTTATTCGGAGGATGGAGGTTTAAATCTTTCAATTGGTGGCGGAAATATCCAGGTTGATACAACTGCCTCAACCGAAAAAAGCAAAGTTTCCCTTTCTATGAACAATGGTTCTGTTTTTCAGCTTGATTCTGGAAGTAAACTTTCGGCAGCAAGCAATTCTTCTGGGGAAAATTCTTTCAAACTCCAGGCCGGAAATGCCACTGTTTCAAATGGAAAAGAAAGCCAGGCAATTTCTTCTGGTGAAAGCGTAAAAGTTGAATCTTCCAAAAAGAATAAAAAAGAGCCTTTATCTGTAACTTCAATTTCTGATGTCACAAATCTTCTTGC
>CAVFQN010000049.1:0-3292 GCA_963624615.1 Treponemataceae bacterium
GCAAAAAACCCTTTCGCCGAGGACGATGAGCGTTAGCGAAGGGCGGAAGGCTTGTAGGTGACTGAATTTTGCTCAAAAAAAACTAATTTCCGATAATTTTGTACATGGGGTTTTCGGTCGGGCAAAGTTCCAGAATGTGTTTTTCGCAGGGCAGAACTTCGGTCGGGTCATGGGTGACGTGGAGCAGTGTGGTTGTCCCGCCATTTGCGATTGTTTCCACCAGCTGCAAAATTTTTTCTCTGAACTTTTCGTCCAGGCCGTGGCAGGGTTCGTCCAAAATCAAGATTTTCGGGCATTTTACTGCCGAACGCAAAATCAAAATTGCCCGCTGTTCGCCGTAACTCAGGTTGCCAAAAGATTCTGTTTCCCGCCCTTCAAAACCGCCCAGTTTGAGCCATTTTTTTGCCGCCGAAAGTTCAATATCGCTGGCAGAGCCGTACAGACCGATAGAATCGCGAAATCCGCTGATGATTACGTTTTGCAGGCTGATTCCACCCAACATTCTGTATTCAACGTGGAGGCGATATGAAACAATCCCCAGGTGCTGTTTTATATCCCAGATTGTTTCGCCGCTGCCGCGTTTTATTCCAAAAATGTGAATATCATTACTGTAAACTTGTTTGTTGTCGCCGGTGATGAGTTCCAAAAATGTTGTTTTTCCGCTGCCATTTGGTCCGCGAACCAGCCAGTGCTGGCCTTTTTGAAGTTTCCAGGTCAAATCCCGCAAAACGTGGTTATCGCCCCAGCCGACATTTACATGGTTCATTTCTATGAGAATTTCGGCAGGGGGATTATTTTCCTGGGGGTGAGGGAAATTTCCCTGGGGGTGGAAATTTTCCTGCTTGTCCGGATTTGAAATACCCTGTAGGGTGGTGTTTTGCAAAGAGAATTTTTGCCCTTGCAAAACTGCTTCCTGTAAAACCGCTGTGTTTTTCAAAGTATCATCTAGATTTTCTGCAAAAGTCTGTCTTTCTGCTTCTGCATTTTTTGCATTTTCGGATTTTCGTTTTTCAAGGAGGATTTCGTAATCGGAACGGTTGCCGCAAAACGACACTTTTTTATCGGAAAATTCGATGACGTTGGTGATTGCGTCCGGAATTTCGTGCCAGCGTTCCATTCCCAAAATAATGTGGGGCAGATTTTCGTCTTTTGCCGATTTTTCTGCAATATTATTAAAAAATTCCAGGAGGATTGTCCGACTTTCAATATCAAGGCCGGCAAATGGATCTGACAAAATCAAAAGCTTTTTGCCGGAAATTAAAGACCGGGCCAGCAGGGTTCTGCGGATTTCACCTGTGGACATATATTTTAAGCCTCTGTCCAGGATTTTTTCGACTCCGCAAAGTTTTACTGCCGGATAAGTTTCCAGTCTTTTTGCTTCTTCTGGCAGGGACTGGCCTTTTTTCAGGTTCATAATCCCCTGGGCTATAAAAAGCCGGCCGGTGCGACCATGGTCAACTCCACCTTCCACATAATCACTTTCGTCGTTTTCGCGTTCTTCCTGGATCAGGCGGGCGGCCCTTTCCAGCGAAACAATATCTGTGGAATTTTGGAAAATATTTGAATAAAGTCCATCGGTATTTGGCAGCACTTTCAGAGTTCCAGATTGCTGGGCGCCAGACTGCTGATTGCTGGCCAGGGCGTTTACAAAATCTGCCTTTCCGCCACCGTTTGGCCCAATCACCAGCCAGTTTTCTCCCTCTTTCATTTGCCAGAAAATATTGCTGATTAAAGTCTGGCGGGAATTTTCAATCCGACAGTTATTGATTGTGATTAAATTTTTTGAAATTTTTGAAAAACTTTCAGGCATTTTTTTCGTCCTTAAAAAATCACTTCGTTTTTAGGGCATCTCTAAAAATTGCAATTTTTAGAGGTTCCCTTTATGCTTTTTTCAAACAAAAGCTGATTATCTTCTGACAGGCAGGAAATTTTGATTGTTCCATCATCAAACTGCAAATCAACATAACCAAAATCAGTGTTGTTTATCCACTTAGAATATGGCGAATGATAGGTAAGCGGAGAGTCGAGTTTTCCGCCCATTGCTCCCAGAACCAGATAATTTACCCCCTCTTTTTCCAAAAATTCAAAAAAGTGATCGTGGCCACTCAGGTGCAAATCAACATGATATTTTTCAAAAATTGGACAAAGGCGGCTCATAACATCTTCCAGGTCGCCCCAGGATTTTCCTGCTGCAGGGTCATAATAGCCCGAAGAAACAACGTAACAATGGGTGATTACGACAACATTTTCTTCCTGGGGAATTTCTTCCAGCTGATTAATCAGCCATTTTTCCTGATTTTTTGTCAATTCAGAAGAATCCCACAGCATATTCAAAACGAGAATGTGATTTTTGCCACTGTCCATGCGGAAATAGTATTTATCATTTTTGTCCATAAAAATGCGTTTGAAATTTGGCAGACCGTTTATGAGGGCGTCGTGATTTCCAGGAATTGCCCGAAGAGGAGTTGTCGGCATATTTTTTCTGATGTCGCTAGTGGCACTTTCGTAGTGGGATTTCATCATTCCAAAATCAGCAATATCACCGGTAATCAAAGCCATATCATAATTTCCAGCTTCAATATTTTGTAGGATTTTGTTGCGGGCCTGGGGATTTGCCGTAGAAGCCCCCCAGTGAGGGTCAGAAGCCAGGGCAATATGATTAAAAGCCTGAGTTTTGTTAGAATTTTCGTTAAGATGAATTAAATTTATTCCAGAATTATCAACTTTTGCCGAAGCCAAAATATTAAAAACAACAAAAACGCCAACCCAGACCAAAGTCATCAGACCAGAAAAAACGTAAGATAAATTTTTTGTAAATTTATTATCCTTTATCAGATTGAGGATAAGGAAAATTGCGGGCAACCAAACCGTCACAAAAAGAGCGATGCAGGCTTTGAGAATTGTTGTATGCCAATTCAAAGTCCCCTGAAAACCGACCGTATTTGTAAACCAGATGTAAGATGCCAAAGAGATAATCGTAGCCAAAAGCCCAAAAATCACCGTTTTTTTGCCAAAAAATTCTTTACTTGTCATATTCACCCCACTCACAGCCGGCATGTCTGACTTCAACTTCGTCAATCAGTTGGGCTTTGCCCCGCGATTTTTTATATAATTTTACAATCCCGCAGCCGGTTCCGCCATTCCACAAACGATTGTGACGTTTTGCCCCGTCCGGCGATTCATAATTTACCAGAAGCATTTGCGATTTTTCGCATTCCATGTGAGTTTCCATAATCGCTTTTGTAGTTTCCTGGCGAACATCCCAGATAATTTTTTGATCAGTTTCTTTGCA
>CAVFQN010000050.1:0-21107 GCA_963624615.1 Treponemataceae bacterium
ACGCAATTTGGATAACCGTCTGGCTGCCTTTCCTAAGTGCAAACCTATATAAAAATAAATAATGTCTAAACTAATATTTGATTTCCTTCAGGAAACCTCCATTTATTTAAAATATAAGCAAATCTAACTAAGAAGTCAAATTCGTCTAAATTCAATTTCTACTCTTACATTTATACAAACTATTGCAATCTGGAACGGTCTAATTTCACAAAAATGCATCTAGTGCAATTGACCGAAAATCCAGATCCGGAACTCTGGTCCTGATTCAACAAGAAAACGTTGACTGAAAATCCAATAGAACGGAGTTGATTGGAACAATTAAAAATTAAAATCCGCCATTCGTGATTTTATATTTTTAATTGAATAGGTTTCCAAAGGGTTAGCCCTTTGCTTTTTGACTGCAAAAAGTCTACTGTAAGTTGTTTTACATTATATTTACTCATTTTATTCCTTCTTCCCTGCACCAAATTTTGGCGCATCTGGTTCAGCTGCAATTAAATAGTTATCCTGCATTCTGTCTGCATAGTTAAGTTTCTTTTTCTGAGCTTCTTCCCATAAAGTGTTCTTTTCTCCAAAGAGAACTTCTGCATAATTTCTCTTATCTTTTTGGAACCAATATGGATCTGTATCATCTACGAAGCGATATTCGAGACCTACTGCTCTAAAGTGTTTCTGTGCACAGACAATCTTACGACCTTCGTTTGAATGCCAGAGTTTTGAAAAGTCTTCGGTACCTTTTGTTTCCCGTACAAGTTCAATATGACTTTCATCGTCATCAAGTCGAACAATAGCCCAGTCCGGGTTGTAATTTCCGATGATATGAGGAAGATTGATTTTGTATTTTGGAGGGAACTTAAAATACAGCATTACTGCACCATTATTTCTGTCACAGGTGTTCAATGTATTGACAAAATGACGTTCAACATCTGAATCAACCTGGATTTTGTCATAAATAGTTCGCTGTAAGTTTGCATCAACAAGTTCTGTTGTTGGGTGAACTTCAACTGTTGGAAACAATGTGTTTTTATCGTCATTGATATTTCCACTTGCAGGGGAATATTCGATATTCTTTGCAATATGATTTGCTACAACTTCACGCAGAATTGCTATGAATTGAGAAGTAAATCCTTCCGGATTTTCCATAAAGTCATCAATCTTCTTTGGTTCAAGGCTCTTAAAAATCTTGAGAATCGTTTTACGGGTAATATTTACTTCTTTAGCAGCTCTTTCGATAATATTGCACTTTGGAACATCAGGATAATCAAACTCAGTAATAGGAGTTGGAGCAGATGAATGGCCACTTGTAGTTTCGTGAGTTACTTTTTCACCAGCATAAATTGGATTTTCAATTTTTGAAAAAGTAATAGAACTGCGTTCAGGATTATTCTTGTCGTACTTTACTTCTGTAACTTTTAGTCCAGCAAGCTCAGGACAGTTTTCAAGTTCACGGCCGGACTTTTTACCAACAGTATCACCTTTTTTAAGTCTGAAGGTACTGCCGGTATTTCCGAATAAATCTTCGTGTTCATCATCACGAACTGTAACATTAAATGTAGCTTCTTCATCAGGACTTACTCCAAGAAGTTTAAGATCATAAATAGTGATTACTACACTACCCTTTGTGCAGATGAGTTTTGGCCCCTCAAAATCATAGCTATTGAGAGCAGATTTTGCTTCTTCAATAAGCTCTTCTGTCTTTATGTTAATTTTATATTCTGTTCTGCGGTTTGCTTTTCTCCAGACATCTTCAAATTCGTTTGAGTCAAATTTAGCAGTACGATGAACTTCTTCTGTATGTCGTTTGTTTGTAATGATCGGTTTTTGCATGATTCCGTCTGCTTCGTATTCTTCCTGAAGCTTACCAACAAAGCGGTTATATGATTCGTTCGCGATTACAGTAAGGCGATTCAAATGGCCATCCTTAATACGGACACCATTTTGATTTACAGGCAAACGCAAGCCACGCCCAATTGTCTGGCGGCGGTTAGACTCAGATGTGATTTCGCGAAGAGCACAAATCTGGAATACATTCGGGTTGTCCCATCCTTCGCGAAGAGCTGAGTGTGCGAAAATGAAACATACTTTTTCATCGCTGGACAAAAGTTTTTCTTTTTCACACATAATTAAATTATATGCCCGTTTTTCGGCCTCGCGTTCTTCTGCTGATTTAGTTCCATCAATTGTTGTATCAATATCTTCTAATTCAGAAGATTTTGCCTTCGGCTTTTTAGCAAAATATCCTTCACGGACATCGCTGCCTTTTAAGTTTTTCCAAACTTCGACTCTATTTTTTAACTTATCGAATTCTTCATCAAAGATTTTAGCGATAATTGCATTATCACCTTTGTAACTTGCAACACGATCAATAAAGAAAAGGGAAAGTACTTTTGCATCATATCCGGCAGCACGAACCTGTGCCTGTTTTGCAATATGATTTTCGATTGTAGCGCTAATCATCTGGCGGAATACAACTTCTTTACTCAACGAGGCACAACTTGCCTGATCCTGGCAGTAACGCATTCCATTATTGAGTTCTACATATTCGTTGTCTTCTTTAACGCTGATTTTTTCAATTGCAAGATTTTTATACTTATTATTGCCGGTTTTTTGGGCAAAAGTAGTTTTTCCATCTGCTTTGAGTCCGTTAAAAATCTGTAAAGAAAGTTTTCCACCACGCAGAACATTTAACTCAACATCGCAGGACAGGTCTTTTTTATTGATGCTTACAATTTTAAAGTAATCTTCTTTTGCCGTTGCAATCTGCTCTTCATTGTAACCAAGAACATCAATTTTTTTTACCAGATTCCGCTGGCAGGCTTCATAACTTGAAAGTCTGTAAAGTTCGTTCGTTGGATTTTTACCTGGTGTTGCAGAATACCCAACACTGAACAAGGGATGCAGTGTTCTAAGTGCACGTCGGGCAACCTCTGTCTGATAATTCTGAACTTCATCCAGAATGAGAATTGGCTTTGTTTCCTGAATAAAATTGATAGGAAGCTTACCACCACGAATTTTCTCTGTAGCTTTATAAATGACATTAGAAACTTTATTGAAAGAATCTACTGTCATTAATAAGATTTCAAGACCTGTAGAAAGAGCAAAATCTTTACAAACGGTTACATTGCCATCGTACTGCTTGATTTCATTTGGAACAGTTCCTGCTGGAAAAAGTGTTTCAAAATGTTCCTTTGTTGCATTAAAAGTAGAAACCGCTCCTTCATAAATTGCCACAGAAGGTACAACTACGATGAATTTCTTGAACCCATATTTTTCATTCAATGCATAAATTGTACGAAGGTAAACGTAAGTTTTTCCTGTGCCTGTTTCCATGTTGATAGTAAATTCAGGATAACGCCAGTATTCAGATGCATAAACTGTACCTGTTAAGGTATCACCATCATTAAAGTCTGTGTCCTGCCAGTCTGTTTTAATTTTAAGCTGAGTAGCAGAATCAGCGTTATTTATTTTGCGAACTTCATTTACACTTTCCAGCAATTCTGTTTCGTTTAATTCAAAAAGTTCGTCGACATTGGCAATAGCGTCAGAATCTTCAGAACTTGCACTAAGAGCAAAATCCCTGTCTTTGTTTCCAAGTTCTTCCCTGCTTAAACCTTCAAAAAGATTTACAACGGAATCGACTGCCTTTAACTGATAATCCTGATTTGAATCAAATTGTATTTTTACACCATTCACTGACATACATTAATCCTGTTTTTGTTCATTTTGTTTATTTAAAACTTCTTCTACTTGTGCAATAAGGTCTTCTCTATCTGGTAAATAAAGAACATAGCGCGAGGCAAAAATATTATTGCTCAAACCGCCTAAAGCATATTCTGTAGCAACAGCATCCTTTTCAGTACACAAAACAATTCCAATTGGCGGATTATCACCTTCGTCATTCACTTCGTTCTGATAATAATTCAGATACATATTAAGTTGTCCTGCGGCTTCTGGTGTAAGTTTTGTTCGTTTTAGTTCAATTAAGACATAGGCCTTAAGAATCTTGTTATAGAAAACCATATCCACATAGTAATGAGTGTTGTTGATTGTAACCCGCTGCTGACGTCCTACATACATAAAACCGCGTCCAAGTTCCAGAAAGAAATTTTCAAGATGCTTAAAAAGAGCATCTTCCACATCTTTTTCAAGAAAAGGCTTATTTTCAGGAATTCCTAGAAATTCAAACACATATGGATCTTTTAAGATATCTTTAGCCTCGTTTAATTCTATTCCCCTTTCAGAAAGAGCAAGAACTTTTTCTTTATTTGCATTTCCATCAGAAAGAAGAAGACGCTGAAAAAGTGAACTTTCAATCTGCCTTTTGAGTTCCCTGAACGACCATGAAGAATTTACAGATTCTTTTTCATAAAAAAGTCTTTCTTTATCATCAGAAATAGTTAGAAGCTCACAGTAATGGGACCAGCTTAATTTAACAGACACTGTCTGTTGATTTGGGTATTTGATATAGAAACGACGCATGAACTGAAGATTTGAAACAGAAAATCCTTTACCTGCAGTTTTTACAAGTATCTTTGAAAGTTCTTTAAGAGTCTGCTTTCCATATTCTGCCCGAATGTTGTTGCCCTGTTCATATTGAACAATAAGACGACCAATGTTCCAGTACGCGTTTAAAAGCTGGGTATTTACTTCTGCCGCCACATTTTTTCTGGCGGAATCAAGGATATTACAGATTTGAGAAATCAAACTTTCTTTGGAAATTATTTCATTGTCCATTTTTCTAACTCCAATTAGATAGTTTCAATTCTGCCTTTGTCGCTAAGGCGGGCGTAACTTGAATCGTCAATTGCGCTGTCAAGACAGATGAACTTTTCGCCTTCGCCTATAGTAAGAACTTTGATTGTTTCTTCTTCTATGTGACTGTCAAGACAGACATAAATAACTGTGGTGCGTCTTACTGCATCAAAAGAATCTGTAAGTTTGTAGACTGTGTTTTTTGTAAATGATGAAAGTTTTTCTTTTGTACAGTCCAGAGCAAAGCCCTGCCGTAAGATGATTTGTGTAAGAACATTGTCTGCTTTCCAGCCGTCTACTAGCGGAACTAAAGAGCCTTCAAGTTCTTTAAAAAGAGTGTCTTTTGCAGCCTGATCTTGTCCCAAAACCGGGGTATAGGATTTGAAGTTAGATTTTGTAAGGCGGTAGACTTTAAAGCCTATGTCGATATTTTGTTCTTGAGCGAACATGCCATCTTTAGATTTTGCTTCTTCAAGTATTTTTTTACCTGCACGACGGATACGTTCTTTGCCGATTTCGCAGATGGTTTTGTAACCGGCTTTAAAGGCTTCAGAAGATTCTTCGGTGGAATGAGGAAGTTGAACCATGATGAATTTGCGGTTACCGCCGTCTTCTGCGTTTAACTGCATTACGGCGTGAGCAGTTGTGGCACTGCCGGAGAAGAAGTCGAAGATGTAAGAATCTTTATCTGTGTTTGCAAGAGAAATCAAATCTTTTATTAAATAAGTTGATTTCGTATAATCAAAAACTTTTCGCCCATTAAATAACTGTTTTACTTCAGAATTACTATTTGCATTGGCATATTTATGACTATAAAAAGTTGTTTTTCCTCTTTTTGATGGTAAATCTCCAAGTGCAGGACGTTGTTTTTTATACAAAGAGTAACCATCCGATGTTTTTTTAACAATAACTTCATTTTTATCCTTAATAAAAGTTTCTTTACTCCAGTACCACCTCATTTCCTTTCCATCCGTCAAGGGAATGAGGTGGTACCAACCAGCACCAACTTTTTCATCTAAAGTAAACTCTAAAGTTTGTTCATTTATATAAATTGGAAAAAATAAATTTGGTCTTGATTCTCTAGGAGCATTTATTCCAGTCGCTTTTAAGCATCTTCCTTCTTTCCAAAATCCTAGTTCATCTTTCTGCCAATCATTTGCTTCATCTTCTTCTAAAGAAAGAACCCCCATAACAAATTTTTCTTTATTTTTTGCATAAATAAGACAAGCTTCCTGAGTTTCCATCATTCCACTTGAATTATCATTGCCATTTAAATTATTTACAACTGATAATTCATATACAAAATTCTCCTCCCCAAACACATCATCACAAAGCAACTTCAAATTTGCCTGCTCGTTATCATCAATAGAAATAAAAATTACTCCGTCCTCCGTTAAAAGTTCTCTTGCCAGCTGCAAACGCGGGTACATCATGTTCAGCCAGTTGGTATGGAAGGCGCCGCTGCTTTTGGGGTTGCTGGTCAGTTTTTTGCCATTTTCGTCTGCCTGGCCGGTCATCTTTAAATATTCTTCTACCGGCATCTTGTAGTCGTCGGGGTAAATAAAATCGTTTCCTGTGTTGTAGGGCGGGTCTATGTAGATCATCTTTACACGGCTCTTGTAGCTCTTTTTTAAAATACGCAGTACTTCCAGGTTGTCGCCTTCTATGTAAAGGTTGTGGGTGTTTTCTTCGTCTACGCCGTCACCTGGCACTGGTTCTAAGGTTCCTTCGGCTTCCTTGCGTGCAAGTTGTTTTGCAGTGCGTTTTCCAGGCCAGTAAAGTCCGTAGTAGCCGGGAGTTTTATCCTGTCCTTCCGGCAGCTCGCTTGTATGTGTAACATCCTTAAAGGCATCAAGATTGATTTTTCCGTCACTAAAAATTTCCGGGTAAAGCTGCTTTAATACTTCAAAGCGCTCGTCAACAGGTTCTGTGCTCTTAATAAATGAATTGTGTTCGATCATAGTTTTATTTCCTTATATTTTATTTTTCACTGATTTTCCAGTAACCTTTTTTGTTGCTTCCTACCCGTTCAATAAGCCCTGCTTCTTTTAACATAGCAATGTGTTTACCTACAGTACGCGCAGAAAGATTTAAAATTTCCTGCAAATCTTTGTTTGAAATTTGCGGATTTTTGCAAATTGCAAGATAAGTCTGCTCTGCAATTTCCGGGCATTTATTCGGCACTTTATTCGGCACTTTATTCGGCACTTTATTCGGCACTTGCAACAGATATTCATCACTTGCAAGGCAGATTACCTGAAGTCCGCCTGAATTTTCTTCCGGCACAGGAAGTTTTAAATTACTTTCCCGACAGATTTTTTCAATATTTCTGTAACCACGCCCCCACGATTCAACCGCTCCGCACTTGAAAAAAATATTTGCAAGGTTTGGATTTCTTGGCACAGAATGATGAATTTTATAAAGCATCTCCACACCCACAGACTTTGGCATTTGACCGATATTCCAGATAACAAGTTTGTCTTCGTACACCTGTATCTGAATAGGAAAAGGCTGCATATAATCCTTGTGAATGACTGCGTTCAACAAAAGTTCCCTAAAAGCATCACGCGGGAAAAAATAAAATTCCTGCCTGTAAATTCCATCGTATCTGATAAGTGCCTTCATGTATTTTTGATAAATCAACGAAAGACTTTCATCCACCTGCTTCATTAATGAACCGTGAATTTCATCTTGATAAAGAATATCAGCATCATTTTCAAAAAATGCAATTTTTATGTAAGCACCTGTAAACCAACGTTCCGGGTCAGAAGAAAAAGCAAGCAGGACTGCCCGCGTCAGATTTTTTCCCTCAAAGCCACGCAAATTCTGTATTAAATTTTCATCGGGAAGATTAATTGATTCAGAATCAAGTCTTTCATGTGCAAGGGCCTTTTTTCTAAAAAGATTTAACGAATCCTTGTCAAGGTTCTGCATCGAAGCACCTAAAACAGGTAAAGAATCCCAAGTACGTCCCTGCACGCTAAGAATCATTTTATCAAGTTCAAGCCCGCTCAATTCCTGTAAGGTTGAACCAGACCTCTTGTAATATTTTCCATGATAACTTACAGGGAATGGATATTTTTCTACATTTATCGCAATAAAATTCCTGACATTTTCTTTTTCCACACTGACACTACAAACAAGCCCCATCGTACTGCGAATTTTATTTGGAATATCTTCTGCCATCTTTTTTGCATCTTCAAGCCCGATAACTTCGCCATTATCTGCAACGCCAATATATAAAGTTCCGCCCGAAGTATTTGCAAAGGCACAAATCCATTTTAAATATTCATCCCGCCAAGATTCCTTAAACTCTATATTCTGATTTTCCCCTTTCTCAATCATCCCAACTCCTCATGCTCAATTCTCAACTCTCAATTATCACCTAGATTTCCATTCACAAAATCATCCTGATTTTCTGCCCTTGCACACATGTATTTATACATATTATTTCGGTTGGCACCTTTGCTGACTTTCATATATTCTGCATAGCTCTTGCAACTAAAGCGCACGTCACAGTTACGACAGATGTGGACTGCAAAAGGCTTTTTCATTCCGTCTGGAATATTTAACAATGTATCTACATCCGGAGCTTCAAAGTCGCTGTTTTCTATATGTTCTACAACTTCTCCAAAATTGTTTATCATATCTGCAACTTCTTCTTCGCTGTAGCCAATTGGAATAATCGGTTCCCAGTTCTTGATTTCACGCTCTATTAATTCCGGCTTTCCCATTTCTATTGCTTTTTCCAGCTTGTATGGAAGTGGAGTTGAAATAATCGCTGTATTATCAAGCTGATTTCCCTGCAAATTTTTCCAGATAAATGCATAAATAAAAAGCTGCTCTTTATACTGAGTAAGATTTGCTTTAATACGTTCCCTGTCATGGGTCTTTAAATCATAAAGCCAGATTCCATCTTTTTCCTGTACAATATCGACAACACCTTCGAGGGTGTATGGAATCTTTTCTTTTGGAGTTTTCTGTTCAGGAAGGCTCAGTTTTACTTCACTTCTTGTAATGCGTTCAATCAATGCACGATTCTTTTTCCAGTAGTACAAAACCTGCTGAAAAGCCTTTTCTTTCATATAAGCATCAATAGCGTGTCCTGAACTGTCTTTTAAATACTGAAAGTTTTCTTCAAAAAAATCACGGAGTTTTAATTCAATTTCATCGTCTGTCATTGTGGCTGCCATTATTTAATTCCTCCGTTTATAAAGTTCTGAAGGTCTTCAATACTCTGGTGAACAAGACTTCCAAAGAACATGGTCTGACTTCTTGAAGGAACAAAATTGTATTTGTGGAATGCCATATAACTTCTCGGGCAGTTTTTATATGGGAGATAATCACCCGTATATGTATAAACATGAGCCATTCTGTCGCTCTTGTCTTCTCCTTCCGGCAAGTCTTCAATTTTTAACTGACTGCAGTTTGCATATTGATTTTCTGTAAAAAGATGACTTAAAGCGTGGTATGTACTCTGCCCTTGTCCTTTGAACTGTGCCATTATTAAAAGATTTTTTGCACGACTCAATGCCACATAGAACATTCGCATAGTATCGTATTCATCTATCATATCCAGGGGTTCCAGCATTTCTGGCAATTTGTTCTGTTCAGCAAGCATTTTTCGAACAAGTACATCCATCGGGCGAGCCTGCCTTGTGTTATGTCTGCAGCTGGCAAGAATGACAACCGGAAATTCAAGTCCTTTTGACTGGTGTACGGTAAGGAATGGAACACAACCTTTAGGGAACGGATCATCAGCGTCTTCATATTCTGTTTCGCCAAGCCGGTAAAGTGTATAAATGTAAGATCCAAAAAGATTCTTTCCCATTGCGTTTTCCTGGAAGTTTTTTCCGGAAATAATTGGCGAGTTCTGTTCCATATATTTAGAAAGATAACTGGTGATCATTCCAAAATTATAGAGAGCGGAATCTTCTTCTCCTCTTTCAGCCTTATCATATTTTCCAACAAACCAGTTGAATGTATTCAGCTGATAGAACAAGTCAAGTAAAGTCCAGTCCAATGCAGTAACACGGCTTAAAACATATCCAACTGTCAAAGGCTTTCCTTCATTATTCTTCTTTGTAAGGAATTCATTCAGGTTTTTGCCCAAGAGAGTTCTCTTAACTGCTTCATCCAGTTTTGGAACAGAAGCAAGAACTCTTGTTGTCTGAGAATAAGCTTTATTTGTAAATGGGATACCTTTTTCATCACAATAGTTTGCCATAAGACGATAATTATGTTTTGAAAATTCAATCTCTGTCCATTTTTCTATGATGAACTCTTCAAGATTTTTATCTTCATCAATTATTTCATCTGCTTTAGTAATTGCAGCCTGTAGCCACAACTGGAAGTTCTTCATTCCTTCACCACGGGCATTATCTGGATTCGCTTCAACTTTAAAGATTTTTGCAAAGAGACCAAAAACTACAAGAAATTCTTCTGTATTCAAAATATTGTTTGCACGAGGAGCATAGAATGGAATTTCAGCTTCCTTAAAAGCCTGCTCAAATTCTTTTTCTGCTGCAGCCGTTAAAGATGGAAAAAGTAACGCACATTGATTGTAATCAGAAATTTTTCCAGATTCCTTTAACTTTTTAATCAGTTCAACAATATCTTTTGTTACATCAGTTTTTTTACCGGACTCAAGAATTACTGAAGTTTTTGTATCTTTACTGTGAGCAACAATATTCTTGTTTGTGATTCTGTAAGATTGTTTTGGATTTTTAGAATTCGTCCAATTTACGCCATCAATAAACTCGGTATAAGTATCTACAATCTGTTTTCGGGAACGATAGTTAATATTCAAGTCAATCCTGGTTGGACGTACTCCAATTTCTTTTTCACAAATATTCTCAAAATCAACAAGATTTTCTACAGTAGCGCCTCGAAAACGGTAAAGAGCCTGATCATCATCTCCTACTACACAAATATTTTTATTTCCGCCTGCAAGCTGCATGTAGATTTTCTTCTGGATCGTATTTGTATCCTGATATTCATCGACAATTATGTGCTTAAAAATCGAACTAGAGAACATATTTTGTGTAATATAGGAATAAGCCCTCTGCTGTAAACAGGAAAAATCAACTTTATCAGAATATTCACCACGAAGAAGTTCCCGATATTTAACTGTCATTTTAAACAGCGATGCTTCAACTTCTGATGCTGCATTAAGTTTTATATCTTTATCTGCAAAATCCTCTTCACTCATACGGTTAAAAAATGCAATGCAGTTCTTGACTGTATTTGTTTTTGATCCCTTCTCTCTGCGTTCTCCGAACCACTCATTTATTAAATAATATGCGTCTGTTTTTTTAGTTAAATCAAAACCACCTGCTTCTAAAAGTGCATCCCAGTTTTTATTTTCCGCAACAAAGAAATGCTGATCAAGTTCATCCATAATTACAGGACGACGGCTTCTTGCCATTCCTTCTGTAAAACGCCGATCTGTTAAAAGTTTCTGACAAAGCGAATGCAATGTTCCAACATACATTTCAGCAATGTCATAAGGTTTATGAGTATATTTTGAGGCAATCGAAAGTAATCCTTGAAGCCCTTCTTTAAGCTGCAATGCTGCTTTTTCTGTAAAAGTTGCAAGGAAAATTTCGTTTGGCTGCACATCATGAAAAACAATAAGATTCAAAGTTCTCCATAAAAGTACGCGAGTCTTTCCAGAACCAGGACCTGCTGTAAGAAACAAAGGTCCTTCAATGTGCGTGATTGCGTCGTACTGGGCATCATTTGGTGTAAAGCCCTTTTCTTCAAATAACTGCTTTAAGATTTCGTCACTGTTTGCCATCTTTAAACTCATCCAATATTAGTTACTCTGTTTTTCAAAAACAACAATTTCTTTTTCCATGTTCACACTAACCGTTTCATAGCCAACCGAAAGCCAGCTAAGTGCTATAGAATGAGTGGTAGTATTTGCCCAGAAAGGACGATGATTACGAGCAGAATCAGGAAGGTTAAATTGCAGAATCTTTTCGATTTCGGTAAATGTTAAAGTCACAGACTTCTGATTGGAATTAGTAAGGTACTCACTTAGAAAACGATATTTTCTACTACCTTTTGAAGAATCCCCTTCCTGCAATACAACATTTTCTTTTTCAAGAGCAGTTACTCTGTCTTCCAATGTTGAAATACGCTCAACCATATTGAGCATCAATTTTTCATATTCCATCATAAACCTCTGTTATTTTAGTATAACACAGTATTTATGACAGTCAAGTTTTATTTATGACTTTTTATGACTATTTTAATTCATCTACATTTATGGGAACCTCCAAAAATTGCAATTTTCAGAGACAATTTTGCCCTTATACCATTCTTTTCAGCACACATGCCAAATACAAGGGAACATTTACCATGTCATCTTCTTTTTTATATTCAAGAGTAGAAAATCTGACGGCACTTTCCGGTGATTTTTCACGCCTGTAACGCTTAAAACTTGCACTACTAACATTCTGTCCGGTCTTGCATTCTACTGGAATAATTTTCATACCATTCTGTAAAAGAAGGTCTACTTCATAATTCTGTGCTGGTGAATAATAATGAGGAATGGTGTCAAATTTATCTCTCAGCTGCTGAAGGCAATAGTTTTCTGTAAGAGGGCCTTTAAATTGAAAATCTGTATTTAAAATGATTGCTTCGTTTGTAATTCCTGCTGCACATTTTAAAAGACCTGTATCAAAATAGAAAAGTTTAAAGCTGGAAAAATCTTCAAATGCATTCAGCGGATGTTCTGGCTTTGTAACATCATAAATGCGGATTACAAGACCTGCACTTACAAGCCATTCAATAGCTTCTTCAAATTCGCGGGCACGAGCCCCCTGCTTTACACAACCATAAATAAACTTTTCGTTTTCTTTTGCGAGCTGACTTACAATACTTCTCATAACCATAAGGATTCTTGCGGCATTTACTTTTTTATTGTGCTTTGAAATGTCATTTTCATACAGTTCAAGAAGTTCTTTTTGAATCTGCAAAACGCTTCCAGCATTTTTTCCCGTAATCCATGAATATACGCAGTCTGGAAGCCCGCCGACTATTAAATAATTATGGTACTGCTCTATAAGCTTATCGTGCTGAATTTTTATGATTTCTTCAGGATTTGTATTGATTAAATATTCGTAAAGTTCAGGCTCGGCAGCATTTAAGAATTCTTCAAAATCCATAGGAAAAATATCTAAAAGATTTACTTTTCCAACAGGATAGCTTTTTGGTTCTGCAAGAAAAGTTCCCAAAAGGCTGCCCGCTGCCATAACATGATATTCACTTGCTTCTTCATCAAAATATTTAAGTGAATTAAGGGCTTGTGGACATTCTTGAATTTCATCAAAAATCAGAAGATGTTTTCCCGGTAAAATCCGGTCATTTTTGATTGTGCCCAAAAGCTCAATAATTCTATGCGGCTCTTTGCTTGTTGTAAAAATACTTTTTAATTCTTCCTCTTTATCGAAGCTGAAGTAAAAGGTCTTTTCATAGTTCTGCTTTCCAAACTCCTTCATAAGCCAGGTTTTTCCAACCTGACGTGCCCCTTTTAAAACAAGAGGCTTTCTTCGTGAAGAAATTTTCCATTCTGCCATTTTTTCTAGTGCTTTTCTGTACATTACAAGTAGAATAACACAATTTACACAAAATTACAGTATTTTTGTTATATTTTTACACATTTTTAAAGTTTTTTTTACTTGAAAATCACATTTTTATACATATTTGGAATATTATTGGCGTCAGGGGATTTTAGTCATCTAGAATAACAGAAATCTGTTTGCTGTGATGACCGTTTGCTTATTATTCATACAATCCCTTAAAATATCCCATTCCTTCATTACCACATAATGGAATTAAAAAGGCTCTATCCAGCATTCTGTTTCCGCATTCACAGGAAGTTTCTGAAATCATACAGCAAGAATGACAGGCAGCTCCGTTTAAGTGATCAGGAGCAGGTTCTCGTTCAAAACACTCCGGATCTGTTGTACATGTCATTGCATTTTCAAGAGCCAATTCTAACAATGGTTCAAATTTGCTAATCTTTCCTAATTCTACCAGTCCACCAAGAGATCCTTCTTTGTCTGCAGCACCTATATATAGAAGAATTCCACACATATTCTCGTTGGAATATATTCTCTCCTTGATAGATGCTGATGCATACCCAGAACTGAGGGCCATCTGTTTTATAAGAATATGAGCTAATGTATGTAGCAGAACATATTCTCCGTTTTTATCTTGAAATTCTTCCCAGCCTCTTTTATAACAATAATCAGAGTAATAACTTCTATATGAGTCTGATCTTGATTTTACCTGTTCTTTCGACAACCAGTTTTTTACAGAATCTCTGTTTAATTCAAGAAAAATACCTTCTCCATGAATCTCAACTGCCGGCAGCCATCTGTTTTTAGAGTCAGGATTTAATTTAACAATTTTAGAAGTATCTTCAACATCCTGCTCTGGAGAAAATAAACGTGTATGACCTATCAGAGCCATAACTTCTCTAAGTCTGTGAACTTTTATAATTTTTGAGAAATAAGGCTTTAATTTGTCCGAAACTTCTTCATCTTCAGCCTTAAAATACAGGTCACTGTTTTTCTTTTCCACTTCTTTGTGATTAATGAGAGTCTGGTATTCCTGCTCTTTTAATTCAATCATGTCTTTGATTTCAGTCTTAGTTTTTGCCAGTGCCTTATCAAATTCTTCTCTGGAATATTTTTCAGCAAAATACTTTTCATAGACTTTTGTAATTCCCATTTCTCCGAAATCTTCTGCATAACTCTCTATAAACTCACGATATTCTGAAATTGCATCCATAATTCCGCTTGTCCATTCAGGAAGCGACAATGCACTGCGAGTTACACTGAAATAAACATTGGAAGCACCACGCTGACTAAATAAAATCTTTTCTCTGCAGTCTTTTATATTTTGGAATTTTGGTCTCTGAGGAAAATGGCCGGTACATCTGTATCCGCCCATACTTTGTGATGTAGTTGCTCCATACAGAGATCGTTTTGCATTGCATTTTTGGCATTCAACAATAAGTTCTGCAAGAGAGGCTGTCCTTCCGCTTGAAACAAGTTTTAAATTTTCACCACAAGAACTTTCACCTTCATGTACCCACCAGCTCCATGGGAAATCATCCATATGACCGACCTTGCAGATTGTAATCAATCGTGCAGGATAAGCCGGTTTTCCACATTTAGGACATTTTACGACTCCATGAAGTTTTATATATTCTTCTGCATTAAAATTTCCAGGTTTCTTAATATTGAAAAGGCATCCGCATTTCTTGTCTGAACATACATGATAATACGGAAAAGAAACGACTGGCATATCTGTATCTGTTCCAGTTTTAGGATGATAGAATGCATTTACTTTAAGATAAGCAGCAAGTCGTGAATCTTTGATTTTCTGTCCACGGTTTTTCTTTGGTTTCCAGTAATCAAGATCAAGAACGGTTACGGAATCATTTACTGCATCAGAAATAGCACCTGGTCCAAAAGATGTAATAAACTGATTAGGTCTGAGTTCTCCGAGTTTATCTACAAATGTCATTTGTCGCCCTCCTCTTCTTCTTCTTCGTCCCATAAATACATTGTTGATGAGGCTTCTACATCACGCATTGAATTAAGGGTTTCCAGTTCACCTTCGTTTACAAAATCATCACCATAAACTGCCATAAGGCGTTTCTGATCTTCTTTCAGAAATGGTATATTGTATGATAGCAGACCATCTTTTGCCTGTTCTTTCCAGAAATCAATGATTCTGTCTATTTCAATTTCCGTGCCGTCACAGGCATCAGGTTCAACCTTATCTATTCTTTGAAGAATAGTTTTCTTTATCTCTGAAATTTCATCATCAGTTATTGTTGTAATTTCAACTGCTGACTTATTCGCAGACATTCTTTCAATGTGCAACCTGATAAGAGAAATAATAATTGAATGAAGTACACGGTCTCTTGCTCTGGCTGAGAATGGAGTTACTGAATTACCTTCCACATAACGCCCCATCTGAGAGTGGAATCCTGTAAAATTTTCATAAACCGACAAGTCTCGAGGTTTATAAGGATTATCAAGTGTAACAATAAGACCAGGGAATTTACGTCCGACACGGCTTGTTGCCTGAATGAATTCAGAGTTCTGTTTAGGCTGACCTGCGACACACATAAGGCCAAGTCTGTCTACATCCATACCGACAGCAATCATATTTGTTGCAATTACTGCATCATATGTTTTCTGATATTTTTCTTCAGAATCATATTTGATAGTTAGATTTTCAAGAATCTCAGCGATCTGACTTGATGGAATACGAGAAGTAATTTCCTTTGTATTGTTAAGGAATCTTGATTTTTCCTGATTATGCAGATTCTTAAGAAAGAACAGTCGACTTGGAATTTCATCACTTAGAAGACGTACTGTTGAGCCTAATTCCCTTAAACTGTTGAAATAACCGACTAGCGTATAATATGGATCAATATATGGTTCATATTCCTTGTTCTGCAAAAGTTCAAATGACTTAGCAAGCAGTATAGAATAAAGGCGAATCATTGCAATCTTCATTGAAAAACCTGGAGCACATACAGAAACATACATTCTGAACGGCTTTTCACCGGCAGCAATATGCTGATTAATACCTGCCATATCATCAAATTCCGGTAATTCCTTTGGTAGTGGAGTTTCATTAATAAAATATGAATCCCTTACATCAAATCCAGATGGAGGGAACTGATTGAATTTATCACGTCCATACAGACTCTTTATCTGGAACTCTGCATTTTTGATTGTGGCTGTAGAAACAATATACTTCGGTCTAATTTTTTTACCGTTCTTTTCAATACAGCACATATCCTCTACTATAGTTTCAAAGCCACCATATATTGTTCCCAACGGTCCTGTAATAAGGTGCAACTCATCCTGAATTATAAGTTCCGGAGGATAGAAAGGTTTGCAGTCTACAACACCAGCCTTTGGGAGTTTAAAATACCTGTCAGCTTCATGTGTTTTTTCAGGATGCCGGTCTGAACCTGCTGCAATATATCCACATCGCTCACACTTCTTATTTGTCTTTCCAAACAGAAGTCCTGTTTCTTCGGTCCAAGGAAGCCGTGCAAATTTATCAACTGTTGAAATAACAATCGTTGGACATTTTGCATAAATCTCTTCATCAACAACATATACAGGCATTGTTGTATTCTTTGATTTATGAAAATAGCAGTTCGGATTTGAACAGTTTATCTGTACTGTCTTTGCTTTCTTGATGATAGTAAAATCTGATGGAGTTAAATCCTTCGCACAGAACGGACATTTGATTATCTGCTTGAAGACTTTATTCTCAAAAGTTCTTTTTTCCCAATGATTTGCTTCATTGTACTCACTGAATCTGTTTGGAGTTACACTGCCACCAACCCAGAAGCCAATTGAGATTCTTTCTGTTCCCAATATTTCAGGGTGTGCAGCCCGCTGCATTTCCATTGCAATAACAAGCTTAAGAATACGATCTCGCTGCTGCATAGTCAAAAGACGCAAAGTGTATCGCAATAAAACAGTAACGCCACCGTCTTTGTTGTATTCTGTTTCTGATTTTGCAGTAAGTCTTCTATATGCGATTGTAAACGCCATTAATCCTAAATATGCTTCTGTCTTACCACCACCAGTCGGGAAGAAAAGAAGGTCTACTATTTCACGGTCTTCACTTTCACCATGAACCATTCCATAAAGATTCATTAAAATAAATGCTATCTGAAACGGACGCCAGGAACTGTTTTTGCCGATTGCTTCAAGTGATTCTTCCAGTTTATGTCTTTCTTCTGAATTATAATGCTTACAGTGATCGGTAATTGCCTGCTGCATATACATTACCTGATTCATGAAGAGAAATGCATGAAGTACTGTATCATCTGCCTCTAATAAATCAATTCCCTGATTCATTCTATCAAGAGCTTTATTACATTTATTGATTACGTCTCTCCCCTTTTCAGCAAAATCACGATCTTTCATCTTTTCTGAATTTTTAAGTTTATTAGTAATCCAGCTTGAATATAAAGATGTTAAAGTACGAAGATTAGAAACAGTTTCTGAACGTAATTTTCTGCTGCACATATTTTTCATGAGAAGTGCATTTGTAGGAAGTTCCTTTATTACATAGTCAATTGCAGGAATTTCATATTCAGGAATAAAACTGCTTGAGATGCAACTTACAGAATGTCCAGCATTTCTGTAATCCCATATGGCAGCACACTGCCTGCCACGAGCAAAAACAGGTCTTCCTTGATAATAATATTCATCTTCAAGATTTCTGCGGCATAAATATTCAGGAATAAAGATATCTGTTCCATCAGTTGATTCAAGTTTAAGCTCAACCTGATACATAGATTTACGCCATTCAGCTTCTTTCTTACCTGCTATATCCTTGTTATTAAGGAATACGGTAGCCATTCTGTTTCCATTAAGTGCTTTTCTACATACAGTAACCAAACGGATTTTATTGTTGACGTTCAGCCTTACTTCACTATTGAATGTGTTTTTACAAAAATCCAGAATTACTGAATCAGTCAGCTGTTTTCTTTTGAACTTATGGCTTTTATCTTCCTCACTTTCTTTTGAAAGTTCCTCGTAAACACCCCAATTAACTGTCGCCTTGATCTGTTTTACAGAAGCAGAAATATAAAAAGAAATGCCGATTGAAGTAGGTTTCTGATAACCTGTTGTTGTCTTTTCCTTCTCTTCTTCCTCTTCAAAATTATTCTGTTTTTCTTCTTCACTTACTTGAATTCTTTCTTCTTCAAAATCTTCATCTATTTCTTCTGCAGTAGAATCAGATGGATAAACAATACCAGTAATATACTTTGATGTAGGGAAATCAGTTATTATTTCATTTTCTTCACTAGGCCCAATTAGGTCTTCTCTGACTGCATCCAGCATAAGTTTGCGGATATAGGCATATTTGTAATCGTCTGGAGTAATCACTTTATTTTCCTCTTATTTATCAGTACCACACAAAACCATCTGGATTTCACTAGCAGGCAGTGCATATTCATATGAAGCAAGTTTGCTTTTCACAATTTCTTCAGCTTTCTGCGGAATTGATGTGATATATCTATCATCAGTTTTTCCACTGCCGAGATTATTAATCTGCTTAAATGCTTCGTCAAGTTCAAGTTGTTTGATTTCACCAGATTTTGAATCATATGAAATTACGATTAAATCATTGTTGATACGGGTGTTATTGTCACTCTTCATATCATAGACTTTATATATGAAGTAACTAGTTGTTCCAGAAACAGTACAGGCACTTTGTTTTATCATGTCTGCATAATCAAGACATTTGTCAAACATCCTAAATCCTGCTCCACAGATAGATTTTGGATTTTCACTAGGGTTTAATTTTCTGCGGAATACAAGTCCCTTATAACGAGACAGTGAACCGTAATCCTTACTCCAATCATCAGGAGTAATAAATCCCCATGAATCATTTCCAGTGTCCATAAGCTGACGTCCTTTTAATTTCAAAACGCGTCTGAAGAATGGGAGTAAATCTGGTAAATCAACTTTTGGGACTTCTTTTAAACCTGCTAAATTGAATTTAGCGGCATTTCCAACAAGACTTTTAACAGTATTTATTGCATCTATGTTTCCGAAATTTTGTGTACTTGCATCAAACCATGTATTAAAGCCTGATTTTTTCTGCATGGTTCCATCACTGAATACTTTTGTAAAATATTCACTGGACTGCATACCAAGTACAAGCTGCATCATATCCTCTGGGTCATCCATACCTGCACTGAATGCCTGTTGGATATTATCAATCTTATGTTCAAGTTTATCCCAAAGCATAGATTCAATAGTATCTGGATTTCTTAGGGTAACGACATCAACAGAATGTGTCTGACCGTAACGGTTCAATCGTCCTACACGCTGATGAAGTCTCATAGGGTTCCAAGGCAAATCTGCATGAATGATAATATGACATGATCTCTGAAGGTCGATACCTTCGCCCGCGGCTTCTGTAGAAATCAGGAAGCGTTTTTTACCTTCATTAAATTCTTTAGCTGCATCAATTCTGTTTTTATCAAAGCTCTTGGTTCTTCCATTTGGCATTACAACCTCTGGTAAGCATCCATCACCATTGATAAATGTAACACAATCTTCTCCCCAGTTTTTCATAAGTTCTGTCATAAGAAGACTTTGTGTCTTTTTGTATTCTGTAAAGAATAAAACATGCTCATCAGGAAAATCAGTTTTCAGAATTTCTATAATCTTATCAATTCTGCTTTCGTGAGTTACTTTGTCACCTAAGGCAATGAGTTCATCAAGATTTTTGATTTCATCTTCCATTAAAAAGAATGTTAAATCTTTCTGTTTCTTAGGTGTCTCTTCATCATCACTGTTCATTGCATCAAACCAGTCTGATACTGCAGTTTCATCACTGTCTGCGGCTGTAGTAACTTTCAAGAGATTATTCTTTCTTGTTATTAAAGCACCTTTTACTGCACAAATTGAACTTGAAGCAAGTTTTTGTAAAGCAATAAGTACAAGCTGTACCTGGCTGATTTCTTTTGCAGACAAAGTCTGCGCATAAGCCTTTCCGCTTGATATGAATTCTGTCATTTTTGCATAGAATTCTGCTTCTTCTGGAGTATATGAGAAGGTCTTCGGATGTTGAATAATAGGCTTAAAAAGCTTATTTCCATTCATATCCACTGTATTAGCCTTATTATTACGAATGAAGTACTTTCCAAGTTTTGCATATTGTTCGCTTGCGTTTAGTTTTGGATCAAATTCTTTAGGAGCGACAAGTTTCATCAGCATCCAAAATCCGTAATCAAAACCTCTATGAGGTGTACCGGTAAAGAATACTGTCGAAATAACTTTTCCAGCCTGCTGCAGATTATCAAACAACTGATACAAAAGTGTCTGGCCCTGGTCATTTTCTGCATTCATATGATGTGCTTCATCAACAATTACCAAATCCCATGAATCTGCATCAAAAAGTTTATTCTGACGGTCAATTTGCTTTTCATTGTGTTTCAGCTGCATAGTAGGAGCAGAAACAATAACCATATTGTTTGTCTGCCAATAATTTACACTTCCCTGTCCGTTATCCGAAGTATAAACATTGAAATTCAGGTCAAACTGATTACACATTCGTTCCTGCCACTGATAAGTAAGTGGTGCCGGAGTGAGAATAAGGATTCTTTGAATCTTTCTTGCTTCCCTCAATCCCCATATGATAAGGCCGGCTTCAATTGTTTTACCAAGCCCTACATCATCTGCTACAAGATATCTGACAGGCCATTCTTTTAATACCTGATTACAAACCCATAACTGATGTGGAAGAAGATCAATTGCAGAACGTGAGAATACACC
>CAVFQN010000051.1:0-15749 GCA_963624615.1 Treponemataceae bacterium
GTGCCGCGAGGACTTAGAGCGTTAGCGAACAGCGGAACAGCCGACCCGTAGCGGAGTGAGGGCGAAGCCCGAACGGAGCGGAGGGGAACGCCCAAATCATTTGCTCAAAAACCTTGCTAAACTTGCAGCTAACCTTGCTTGATGGCTTTTTTTTCTCTTTGTACTATACTAAAACTATGATTAAAATCACAATCTACAACGAATTTTTTCACGAACAGGAATACGAGGGAATCCGTAAAATCTACCCTCAGGGTATTCACGCCTGCCTCAAATCTATTTTTCCTCCGGCAGAATACAGCGTTAAAACTGCCACTTTCTTTGATAAAGACCATGGGCTTACCGAGCAAGTTCTTTGCGACACCGATGTTTTGATTTTTTGGAGTCATGCAAAGCAGGATGATTTTTCTGATGATGTCGCCAAAAGAATTCAAAACCACGTTTTAGCCGGTATGGGATTTATTGGCCTGCACTCTGCTCATTTTTCTAAACCAATGAAATTGCTGATGGGAACCAGCATGAGTCTAAAATGGCAGCACGGGCAATCTGAAAAGCTCTGGTGTACGGCTCCCACACACCCCATAGCCAAAAATATTCCAGAATGTATAAATATCCCGACCGAAGAAATGTACGGCGAATTTTTTGATATTCCCAAACCTGATGATGTAATTTTTACAGGCTGGTTTTCTGGGGGGCAGATTTTCCGCTCTGGCTGTACCTGGACTCGCGGACTTGGCAAAATCTTTTATTTTCAGCCGGGGCACGAAGAATATCCGGTTTATTACATGGACGAAATCCGCCAGATAATAAAAAATGGGGCAGATTGGTGTTATAATCCCGACCGCAAAAAAATCCCTCTGAACTGCATTGAGGTTAAGTAAGGTAAAATATGGCAAACAAAAATATCTTGCTTTCAGTTTTTTTTGATCACATTCTCCAGGCTCAGGGACAGACTGGCAAATCTCTTTCGGAAATTCTTGACCATATTTCTCAAATTGGGATCAAAGCCGTCGAAATCAACCTTTCTTATTTGCTGCAACATCCAGAAACTTTGGATTTGCTGCAGGTTGCCGGTCTGAAAATCTCCTGCATTTACGAAACCCACAATTTTGTCAAAAATGCTGATGAAAAAAAACAAGCTGGGGCAGACGCCACAAATTTTGATAATGATTTTGATGACGATTTTGCAAAAGCCCGCCTCCACGTCGACACTGCCTGCAAAGTTGGTGCAAAAAAAATCCTCGTAATTCCAGGCTTTTTATCAGAAAAAGAAGCCCAGAATTTTTCTGATTGCAAGGATTATCAAAAAGTCGCCAAGTTGATGGACGAAAGTCCTGCAATTCAAAATGCAAAATCTCAGATGAAAAATTTTTGTGATTACGCTGCCCAAAAAAATATCACGGTTACTTTTGAGGATTATGATTTTTGGACTTCCCCTTGTTCTCATGCAAATCAACTTTTGTGGTGGTTCAAAAATGTTACCGGACTGAAACTCACTTTTGACACAGGAAATTTTCTTTATTCCAAAGAGGGTGTTTTTCAAGCTTACGATTTGCTAAAACCTTACATAGTCCATGTCCATTGTAAAGACCGCGAAGGCGATTTAAGATGTCCGCCGGTAGGACAAGGGCTTTTTGCTGATTTTATAGCAAAATTGATAAAAGACCTTAACTCACAAAATTATCCCGGCTATTTTGCGATTGAACATTTTGACGCCCCAGACCAGTGGAAATTCATCGAAAAATCGGTAGATTTTTTGACCAGGTGAGTCCGCTTGGGGGCAGCAGGCTAATTTTTCCGCCCCACCAGGTATTTTCACGCCACACCGGTGTTTTTACGCCTCTCCGATGATTTCCACGCCCCTCCAGGTTAAGTTCCACTCCAGAGATGTCCCTAAATCACCTGGCCCTTGGACTGTGACAATTTGAACACCCCACCACATGAACGTGTTTTTTCCCCAGGCTTTTATTAAAAAGTCTGGCTGTCAAACTTTGGTCTTGGGCCACTTCCTTATGGCAAACCGGACAAATCCGCTTTAAACCGGCTTCTTTTTTCGGAAAACAATGGGGACAACCCCAAATTGTCATCAGCTGATCAGGGACATTCATTGGACGGTAAACTTTCGACACCAGTTTTTCGCCAACAAAAAGGCTGGAATCACAGAGAGGGCATTTTATCGCCTGCATCTGCTTTTTTGATGTTTTTGATGATTTTTTTCCGCCAGATTTTTGGCTATATCTTACATACCAGAAAATTAAAGCCACAATCACGCAAACTGCAGCCCCCATCAGTAAATAATCCATATCTTCATTATATCCGTATTTTCATCATCTTAAAATAGAAAAGGTATCCTCTAAAAATTGCAATTTTTACGAGGCAACTTTGTAAGGAAATCTCAAAAGGCCCCAACACTTGTCATTTTCACAAGTCCCTGACATCTTCTTGTCATCTTCCCACTCGCCCCATTTCCAAAAATCCGCCCCACTATCCCCAAAAAAAACGATTCCCAAAAAAAACGCAATTTTATTTCAAAAAATCCTAAACAATTTTTCCCACATTCCGATTTATTAAATATAAGGGTGGTGGAAACCCAAAAGATAAACCACGTCGTGGTTTTAAAGCCCACCATGTGTTTTATCTTAATTACTAACCAATTTTAAGGAGATTATTATGGTTATTAATCACAATATGAGTGCTATGTTCGCTCAGCGTTCCCAGGGAATTCAGGAACTCAGCCAGCAGAAGTCAATGGAAAAACTTTCATCTGGTATGAGAATTAATCGTGCCGGTGATGATGCATCTGGTCTCGCAGTTTCTGAAAAAATGCGTGCACAGATTCGCGGTTTGAACCAGGCTTCTACAAACGCTCAGAATGGTATTTCTTTTATTCAGACAACAGAAGGATACTTGCAGGAAACAACTGACATCGTTCAGCGCATTCGTGAATTGGCAGTTCAGTCTTCAAATGGTATCTATTCTTCAGAAGACCGCATGCAGATTCAGGTTGAAGTTTCATCTTTGATTGCTGAAGTTGATCGTATCGCTTCTACAGCCCAGTTCAACGGTATGAATATGTTGACTGGTCGTTTTGCTCGCCCTACAGGTGAAAACGTTGTTACAGGTTCTATGTGGTTCCATATTGGTGCAAACATGGATCAGAGAACTCAGGTTTACATTGGAACAATGTCTGCTACAGCTCTCGGACTGCGCAACATTGGTGATGAATCAATTATGTCTTTGGAAACTCCAGATGAAGCTAACCGTGCAATCGGAACTTTGGATGAAGCTTTGATGAAGATTAATAAGCAGCGTGCTGACCTCGGCGCATACCAGAACCGCCTCGAAAAGACAGTTACAGGTCTTGATATTGGTGCAGAAAATCTCCAGGCTTCTGAATCTCGCATCCGTGATACAGACATGGCCGAAGAAATGGTTAAATTTACAAGCACAAACGTACTTTCTCAGGCAGGTACAGCAATGCTTTCACAGGCTAACCAGTCTTCACAGAATGTACTTTCTTTGTTACGCTAGTTAAAAGTGGTGATGCATTGCTGTAAGCAATGCATCACAGGCATAAAAAAAAGCTCTTCGCAATGAAGAGCTTTTTTTATTTCCCAACAAAATCACAGTTTGATAAATCTAGCCTAAGAAAATATCACCCTGCTCACTGATTGTGATAATTGCTTTACAATTTGTACAGCGGAAACGTCCAGCCCTAGAAGCCTGAACTGTTTTTCCACAAGAAGGACATGTCAGCAATTTAGGAAAAACATTTCCTGTAGATTTGTCGCTGTCATGACGCAAGTATTCAATTGCTTCTTCAGTAGTTTCTTTTAAATTAAAGAACTGTGAAAATCCCAAAATCTGGAATACTTCTGCAACTTTTTCCTGTACTTCGGAAAGAACAATGTCTCCGCCCTTAACTTTTACCATCTTAAGCAAGATTGTAAATGAACCAAGACCTGTAGAAGATACATAAGAAAGTGCACCACAGTTGAACAGTAAATTAAAATAACCAGCTCCAATTACTTTCGTAAGCTGTTTCTGAAAGAAGGACGAATTGTAAGTGTCGATATAGCCTTCAAGTACGACCATACAACTATTTTCGACACCAGGAATCTTGTGTAAAGTAATTTTTAATGAATCATCTTTGTCGTTATCAAATCCAGTCACAATCGAATTGTTAGATTCCATTTCGTTATACCTCTCACAACTATTTTCTTTTATTACCAATGTTAATGATAACTAAGAAATTCAAATTTGTCCACGTAATTTTTTGATATTAGGTGGCTACAAGGGAATTTGCCTCAAAAGTTAAGGCATTTCCCCTATTACATTGAAGCTCTTCCTCTGAAACTTAAACTCAAAGTCCTTTTGTCAATGTATTCAAGATCCCCACCAACAGGAATTCCTGTAGCGAGCCTTGTAACTTTTGGTAATGAAATAAACTGTAACTCCGAAATCACTTTGTTTAAATATAAGGCAGTTGTATCACCTTCAACAGTTGGGTTTGTTGCAAGAATGATTTCTTTTATATCACCATTTTTAATTCTATTTAATAAAGGCTGGATTGAAAGCTGGACAGGGCCAATTCCTTCCAGGGGCTTAATCAATCCACCAAGAACGTGATAAAGTCCCTTGTATTCGCCATAAGCTTCGATTGTGGAAACATCCTGGGGCTGCTCCACAACACAAATCTGAGATTTATCACGCAAAGGGTCGGAACAAATTGGACAAGGGTCAATTTCCGTCCAATTTCCGCAAATTGAGCAAGGCTTTATTTTTTCCTGCAAAGTTCCAAGATTTTGAGCAAATCTTTTTACATAAGATTGGTCTTGTTTTAAAAGCCAGTTGACCATTCTTACTGCAGATTTTTTTCCAATTCCAGGAAGCCGCGAAAAATTAGCTGTCAATTCATCAAAAGCATTCATTTGTAAAAGTCCAGGTTAAAGTCCAAGTTTTCCTAAATCCAATCCGCCTAAAAGGGATTGTGACTTTGACTTCATCAGTTCCTGCACATTATCCATGGCATTTTTATGGGCAGCAACAATCAAATCTTCCAACATCTGAACATCACGATTATCAACACAAATAGGATCAAGTTTGATTTTTAGAAGTTCAAATTTTCCGTTCAAAGTTACTGTCACCATTTTTCCGCCAGAAGAACCTTCGGCAGTGATTTCTGCAAGTTCTTTCTGAAGTTTTTCAGACTGTTCCTTTATAGCCTGAGTGTTTTTTAATAAATCAAAAGGATTCATTTTACATCTTCCCGGCAACAATTGTGCCTTTAAAAGTATTTACCAGAATTTCCACTTGGAGTGGAATTTTTACTGGTTCTTTATTTGTCTGCTGATTATTTTCTTTCAAGCTGACACTGAATTTCATATCTTTGCCACAAACAGCTGAAATTTCTCTTTCGATAACAGGAAGTTTTCTTTGGATTAACTGCAAATTATAAGAATCTTCAACAGTCGTGGCAACTGTATCAGAAGTTACTGTCCAAATTCCTGTTTCTTCCAGATTTGCGGCCGCAAAACCATCATTTATAGACAAAGCTGCCATCACACTGCCCCTAAGCTGGGCCACAGTTAAAACCTGACCGCTAGCAGTTGTAAAAGTGTCGTTCAGTTGAACCGGGGCTTCATCTTTACCATTTTGACTTGCAGCTTCATAGGCATTTTCTGCCTGCTCGGCAAAATCACTTTCATCAGGATAATAATCATCATCTGGGGGGGCGTCCATATTAGACCAGCCGTCGCCACCGGCATCAAAATCATCATTATCCGGATTTAAAGTATAGCCGGTTGACGATTTTGGAATAATTACAGTTGGCACAGCCCCTTCCGAAGTCATATTTGTCTGAGGAATATGGATTTTTAATGCTTCGTTTACTTCTGCCGGCCTAACATTTTTTTCTGCCTGATTTGAAAGCCCATCTGCAAAATTTGCAGTCACTGTTTGTTCAGGCGGCAGTGAACCGCCATCAGAAAAAGGGTTTACGTCCCCCTCACCAGTCGAACCATCAGTTGAATCTTGTCCCAGTTCCGCATCGGTTTTGTCTAACATGGAAAGACGGGGAAGCCCATTTGGAATTGGAATTGAAGTTCTAGAGTCTGCAGGATTTTGTGAAGTTTGTACTGATGAAGAAAATCCGCCTGTCGGAATACTACCATCTGCCGGGGCAGCTGAATTGCCTGGTTGGCTGGCAAAAGCCCCTGTTGGAGTACCACTACCTGCCGGGCTTCCAAGTGCTTGGGCTGGAGTTTTTGCGATCGCCCCGGAAAGTAAAGTCTGGGCGGCGTCTATCGCCTTTTTAACCTCAACATTTGAAACATACTGACCTATCCAGCAAAGTCTGCTAAAAGCCAGTTCCAGTTCATATCTTGGAGATAGAGAATATCGAATATCCCGGTAAAGCTGCAAATAAATAGAAAGAGCCCTTTCAATTTGCACAGAATTCCATGCCCCCAAAACCATACTGCTATAACGCTCCGGAGAATTTCCCAAAAGTGATTCTTTTTTGATTCCAGCTTTAATCAAAAGCAGACTGCGCAAATAATCAGCAGTATTGGAAATCAACTGTTCAATTGAAATTCCACCCTGCAAAAATTCATCCAAAAGATTTATGACATCATCAGTTTTGCTCTGAACACAGGCTTCAAAAATTGTATTTAAACGGTCAATTCCAACCAAGCCAAGTTTATCGCGGATTTTATCATAAGTAATGTGACCATCAGAAAAAGCTACAACCTGATCAAAAAGCGTGTAAGCATCGCGCATTGAGCCTGTAGATTCGCGGGCAACCCAGAACAAAGCTTCATCATCAGCTTGAACATTCAACTCGGCAGCAGCCTGAGCCAGACATTGTTTTACTTTATCAATAGAAACAAGTCTGAAATTATACTGCTGACAGCGGGATTTGATTGTCGCCGGAACTTTCTGCAATTCTGTTGTAGCAAAAATGAAGATGACGTGTGGAGGCGGCTCTTCAATAGTTTTCAGCAGGGCATTGAAAGCCTGAGTCGAAAGCATATGAACTTCGTCAATTATATAAACTTTGTATTTTGAATTACTTGGAGGAAAAAGAATTTCATCTTTTATCTGGCGGATATTATCAACACTGTTATTTGAAGCTCCATCAATTTCAATTACATCGAGTGAAGTGCCTTTTGTAATTTCCTGGCAGTTGGAACACTGACCACAAGGGCTGTCCGTCGGCCCATGCTGACAGTTCAAGGCTTTTGCCAAAATCCTTGCGGTCGAAGTCTTTCCACAACCACGAGGGCCTGCAAACAGGTAGGCGTGTGCAATTTTTCCGGATTTTATTGAATTTTTGAGAGTCTCTGCAACAAATTCCTGACCAACTAAATCATCAAATTGTTGAGGACGTCTTCTGGTAGCTGTTACTTCGTAAGACATAAGGCAAATTATAATGGGAAAAATTGAAAGTTGAAAGGTGTACTTGCCTACTATTTAATCCACAACTATAATTTTGGATATGAAATTTTATGGTGAAGTTTTAGTCTTTGTTCTTCTATTAATAACTAATCTTCGTGTATTTTTTGTAAACCACGTTAGACGAGACCCTTTAGTCGCCCTTGCCCCGCTCACTTTTATCATCACCATACTTCAACTATTTTCATGGGGGGTAGAACCTTTTACAATTTTGGGAGTTTTGCTGGGGCTTTTAGTTTTTTTATCAAACTTTCATGCTATGTTCCGTTATGGCGAAAAACTTTACATCGACCATTACAGTCCTTTGATGAAGACCTGGGCAGTTTTTACGATTTTACTTTCAAGTCTGGCACTTGCCGCTACAATCTACTTCAGACCGGTTGAACTTCAAAATCAGAAAATTGGAGTTACAGAAAAAGTTGTAAGATATAAGGGAAATTTCCGCAGCGGTTTTAAAAAAGCAAAATCTTTTACTGTTGCCGACGCAATTTTACGGGAATACAAGGCAGCAGCACCTTTGGGGGAAGATGAAAAAGAATCTAAGGCTTTAATCCTTTTTATCCCGGATAAAAGAGCTGATACTTTGTACTACAAACCTTATCTCCAGCTTTTGGCAAAAGAAGGCTACACAGTTTATTCTGGAGATTTTTATGCTGATGATTTGAAATGGCTGCATTCTTTTGAGGACAATAAATTGCTCCGCCGGCTTGCCTGCCTGATTAGAAGCCTTACAAATAATCAGAAATTTATGTCGGAGCGGGAATTTTATACCTACAATATTTTCAAAGAATGCCAGGCTCTTTTGGATATTGTGAATGATGATTTTGGAACAGCCCAAAAATTTTATATGATTACAGATGTGATGGGCAAAACTGCCATCAGTGATTTTTATAAAAAAAATGGGGATAGAGTTTTGGGGATTTTTTCCCTGGACTCACTTGCAGAATACAAAACTGCCGGCTACGGTTGCATAGAACAAACAGATCCTTTGCTGGCAGCCTATTTTGGTATAAAAAGGGATTTTTCACTAGCCAGTCCAAAACTGATGGTGGGTGAAACTGTGAAGATGATAAAAATACAGTGAGGCTGTTTCAGAGTTACTTTACCAAAGCCCAAAAATTTGTTATCTTAGTAAACATTCGGGCCATTAGCTCAGTGGTTAGAGCAGAGGACTCATAATCCTTTGGTCCTAAGTTCAAGTCTTAGATGGCCCAAACTTTTCGCAACGAAGTGAGAAAAGTTTGTAAATCACTTCCTCTAGGCCAAACGGCATAAAATGTCGTATGGCCCAAACGAAATCCAACGTAAGTTGGATTTCGTTTTTTTAAATAAATTTCCTATTAAGCAGTTTTTTCTCTCTCTCCCCTAGGTCTTCCCTGGATTTTGGCAATTTTTGGCGGCTCTCTTAAAATATCTTCTTCACCAATTTTTCCATTTTTGCTAAACTTGCCCCGAAATGTGTATTTCAATGGAACTGTGTGCAAATCACAGACTGAATGCGCAACGGTAATAAAATTGTCGAAAGATTGAAGATGATTTATTCGGCCACTGAGACTTTTTAAAGATTACCATAACTTTGAAAAATCTTGGGAAGGCAAATCATCTTTTGCAATTGTTTGTAATTGCAGATTTTAAAGTCCGGAAACTTTGGTACACATTGTACAGGAATCCTGTACATACTCTCCGTATGGAGCAGTAATCTTTATTTTGGAAGACTGCGCAGTTTCGGTCTTCGGAGAAAAAAAAATGAAAAAATTTAATTTTTCTCACCTGCTGGCACTTGCGGTAATCGCACTGTCATTTTTCGTTTTTGGTTGTACACAACCTAATCAAGGGGATGACAGTTCCATCGAAAACACTCAAAAGGACTCCTCTCCTAATCAAGCCGAAGTTTGTTCCATTTACAACACTTGGACAAGTTCTTATGGCGAAGTTTTCACCATCACAAGTTCAAATTTCGTTTCTGGAAATGGAGATGAAGGTGGTTACGAAGGAACTATTGAAGGCGTCGTAGAAATTGATGAATCTTCTGGAACTATTTTTATCAAATACACAAAAGCCTACGAAAAGCTTGATACGGAACCTTACTATCAGTATTCCACGACATCCCCTGATGTCGGTAAATACTACGCTATTTCTTACAAAGATTTGACAAAAACCAGTATTTCAATTTCTGGAGCCTACAAACAAAATGGTGTTACTTCTACAGAAACTCTGGAAGAAGCAAAAAATACTTTTACCGTAGAAAACGGATATTTTTCTTATTATTCGGAATGTACTAAAAAATAGTTTTTCTGATGATAAAAGCAAATAAGGCAAGACTGAAGATTTTCGGTCTTGCCATCCTCATTATCCTAAATCCTCTTTTTTCACAAACTGATACCAAAGCTGATAATACTGCTGATGATAGCGCCCTGGCAGAAAAAACTATTCAGCTTCCCCAGGTAATCACCTATATCCCCCCATCTCTGGAAAATAAAATAACCTACAACCAGGAAGAAATCCAAGACCTGCATGTTTCTGACCTTCCCCAACTTTTGCAAACAAGCGGAATTCAAGTGCTTTCTTACGGGGCTTTTGGGCTGGAACAAAAGGCTTCTATCCGGGGATTTACAGACGAAACTGTGAGAGTGGTGATTGATGGGGTTTGCGTAAATAATCCTCAGACTGGAATTTTTGATTTTTCTACTATCGATTTGGATAATCTGGAAAAAATTGAAATCATAAAAGGTGGATTTACAGAAGGAACTGATGATGAAGGGGCGGTGGGCGGAGTCATCTACATCACCACAAAAAAACAAAATCTTCAAACCCAAATAAAAACTGATACAAAATTTAAAACTTATTTTAATTCTCAAAGTCCCCTGGACACAATTTCGCAGGGGGTCAATTTTTCTAGCCCGATAACAGAAAATCTTTTTGTAAATACCGGGATAAAAGTAAACCACGCCCAGAATAATTATCGGGAAAACGAAGCCAAAGTGAACGACTGCCAGGGAAATCTCCAACTGTCGTATTTTTTTGGAAATGGTAATTCTCTTTCGCTAAATGACATTTTTTACGGGGGCTATAAGCATACTCCAGGTCCAAAATATTCTACAAACCAGGGAATCCAGCAGGATTATAACAACAATCTTACTCTAAGTTTTTTTACACCAGAATTAAGCCCTTATTTTACTCTGAAAAACAACCTCACCTATCTTTGTAACACACGTTTTTATGATGATAAGACGGAATCCAGCCAGCATTACATAAATGCGGTCAAATATAACGTAACTGCGGATTTTTATAATTGGAATAGGATAAAAGAAACAGCTGGGCTGACTTTTGATTACACACATTTAGATTCAACAAATGATGGCCGCCATAATCAATTTTCTGGGGTTTTAAAAGAAACTACCAAAATTGCTTTTAATGATATTTTTTCGATGAGCCTTCCACTGGCAGCAAAATTCTCAGACAAAAATTTTGCCTTTATTCCAAAAGTGGGATTTTCCGCTGGTTTTAAAAAGTTAGCCATCACACTGGACGCATACAGGATGATTCAATTTCCAACGATGGACGACCTTTTTTGGGAGGGGCAAGGCTATCACGGAAATCCTGATTTAAGGCCAGAAAATGGCTGGGGTACAGATTTGATATTCAATTTTACAAATCAAATTATCCCTACGAACCTGACTTTTTTTGCAAACTATTATGAAAATAAAATCCAGTGGGCTTTTTCTGATAATATCTGGTCGCCAAAAAACGTTGCTTCCGCTTTTTATTTTGGAATTGATTTGGCTTTTGAAATTTCTGTTTTTAAAGATTTAGTGAAAATCAAAGGGAACGGAGAATATCTTTGCACCAGGCTTTTGGATAAATCAAACTCCACCACCTACGGCAAAAAAATAATGTGGACGCCAGATTTGGTTGCCAGCCTTTCGATTTTGCTCAATTTTGATGATTTTTCTTTTCTTTTGGAAGGAAGTTACACCGGCAAACGTTATATTTCAAACTTAAATATAAGTTATCTTGAGCCATATTTTTTATTGAACGCCCTTGTTGAACTGAAATCTTTGAAACATTTTAAACCTTATTTGAGGGTGGATAATATGCTTAATACCAGATATGAATCCATAGAAAATTATCCAATGCCGGGAGCAACTTTGACCTTGGGACTGCAAATGCAGTGGTGATAGTTTTTTGAGGGAGCCCTTATTTTTCCTTGCACAAAAATCTTCAAATAACTAAAATAATCGTAATTTACGGCAAAGAGGTCGTAGATTTTATGCAGAACTTGTCTGTAGGGCAATTTTCGGCGTAAAGTCTACGGCCTTTTTTGTTTAAGGGGTGCAATAAAATGGCAAAGTTTATTTTTGTGACAGGTGGCGTTGTAAGTGGACTTGGAAAAGGAATTACCGCGGCTAGTCTTGGCCGGCTTTTAAAATGCAGGGGGCTGAAAGTTGCTTCTCAAAAACTTGACCCCTATATGAACGTAGATCCCGGCACGATGAGCCCTTTTCAACATGGCGAAGTTTTTGTAACTGATGATGGGGCGGAAACGGACTTGGATTTGGGCCATTATGAGCGTTTTATTGACGAAAATTTGACCAAATATTCAAATATGACTTCTGGTCGGGTTTATTGGGATGTTTTGAATAAGGAGCGTAAGGGGGAATATTTGGGTCAGACTGTTCAAATTATCCCCCATGTCACCAATGAGATTAAGGATTTTATCCTGAAAAATGCTGAATTTTCTAAAGCAGACGTCTGCATTATCGAAGTTGGTGGAACGATTGGTGATATTGAAAGCCAGCCATTTTTGGAAGCAATCCGCCAGCTGATGATTGAAGTAGGCCGCAGAAATTGTCTTTCTATCCACGTTTGCTTAATTCCTTACATCAGTGGTTCCGAAGAATTTAAATCAAAGCCAACCCAACATTCTGTAAAAGAGCTGATGGCGGTGGGTATTCATCCTGATATTATTGTTACCAGGTCTGTTCAGCCAATTCCGGAAGAAATCCGCAAAAAAATCTCCCTTTTCTGTAATGTTGGCGAAGATTGTGTTATTGATAACGAAACTTTGCCTAGTTTGTATGAAGTTCCCCTTATGCTCCATCGTCAGCATATGGATGATGTTGTTTGCCGAGAGCTTGGAATCCAGGCCCAGCCTTGTGATTTGTCTGAATGGGAAAAAATGGTGAAAAGTATTCACAATCGCAATGGCGAAATTCAAATTGCCCTGGTGGGGAAATATGTAAAACTCCACGATTCTTATTTGAGTGTCGTCGAATCTCTGAACCACGCAAGTTTTGTGGTTGGCAAAAAAGTGGTTATAAAATGGGTGGATTCGGACACAGTTACCGACCAGTCTGCTCCGGAAATTTTTAAGGATTGTAGAGGAATTATTACTCCAGGAGGGTTTGGCCACCGCGGAATTGAAGGTATGATTACAGCCTGTAAATACGCCCGCGAAAATAATCTGCCTTATTTTGGCATTTGCCTTGGAATGCAGATTGCTGTTATAGAATTTGCCAGAAATGTTTTGGGCTATGCTGATGCAAACAGCCGTGAATTTGACGAAATCTGCAGCCATCCGGTTATAGACTTGATGAAAGACCAGGAAGGGCTTATAAAAGGCGGAACTATGCGGTTGGGCAAATATCCTTGCAAGATTATGAGGGGAACTGTTTTGGAATCTGCATATAAAAGCAATCTGATAGAAGAAAGACACCGTCACCGCTACGAATTCAACAATGAGTATAGGGAACAAATGAAAAATGCAGGACTTGTGATTTGTGGAATCTCTCCAGATGACAGCCTGGTGGAAGCTGTTGAACTTCCTGGCAAAAATCATATTTTCCACGTGGGTGTTCAATTCCATCCGGAATTTAAAAGCCGACCAAACAACGCAGAACCTTTGTTTGTGAAATTTGTAGAGGCTTGCAGTCAAAAAAAATAAGTAACCCTAAGGATTTTTCATTGTTGTTTTTTTAGAGATGACCTTTATGCAATCTAAAATTCTTAGGAGAAAAGGAAAAATGAAAATGAAAACTCTTGTAAAATGTCTTTCCGGCGCCATTTTAGCCGGTAGCCTGATTTTTTCGGGCTGTGATTTGAATGCTGACGATCAGACAAGTTCTGCTGCCACCGAAAATTCTGAAACATCTGGTTCAAAATCTGTAACTTCCGAAATCACAAGTTTTAATTCGGCATCTGCCATAGACATAACTTCCTGGGCAAATTCTTATTCGCCGAACACATCATCAAGAAACATAATTACCGACGCAGCTGCCTACGAAAGCATAATTTTTGACGCCACAATTTACGTCAATTTAAGCACTCTCCAGATTTCTACTGATAATTCTACCTGGACTTCTCTTACGGACGGCGGAGAGGCTACAAGTGTGACTCTCGGCGAAACAAAAATTTCTGCAAGCCTTTCTGACGGACTTCTTTCTGTCGATTCATCATCATACAAATCAAATTTAAAATTCGACATAACCGGCACTGCGGAAAAAGGGGCCATCAAAATTTCTTCCTACAAAAAAGGAAAAGTCTCCCTTTATCTGCATGACGCGGTAATCACTTCGAGCGGAAATTATCCTGCAATCAATGTTGACGCAAAATCTACCGTTTATTTGTCACTTGAAGGGGAAAATTCCCTGACTGACGGCCGTTCTTACGGTACTGGCTACAGTTCTGCAGAAGGTACTGATTATTATTCAGCATCATTCAGTGGAACTGCAGAGGAAGGGGCTGAAGTTACGGCAAAATGGGCAAAAGGTGCTGATACAAAAGGCTCGATTTACGCAAAAGGCCCTCTTTTAATTTGCAGTGCAAACGGTACCGGCTCCCTCACAGTAAACGAAGGCTACAAACACGGAATTTATTCAAAAGATTATATTCGGGTTTTTAGCGGAAAAATCACTGTGAACTCAAGTGGTAGAAATGCAATTCAGAGTGTAAACGGATTTGTGATGGACGACGGCGAAATCACAATCAGCGGAACTGGAAAAAACACGAACAATGAAAGCCGGGGAATTATTGTTGAAGGATCGGAGGACAATCCGGGCGAAGGTTTTATTGTAATAAACGGCGGTACAATCACTTCTACAACGGTGAGCAAAGGTATTTCTGCAAAGTGGGATTATGATGATGATCCTGAAACTACAGAAACAACCGATGATCCATATCCTTACGTTTTAATTAAGGGCGGAAAAATCAACATCACGACAACCGGCACTCCAGCGGATGAGTCATCTGCTAAGTATACTTTCACAGATGCTGATGGGGTGACGGTCAGCGAAACCACAAAAATGAGTCCAGAAGGAATTGAAGGCAAACAGGCAGTGTTCATTTCCGGCGGCATTTTGAACTTGAACTGTACCGACGACTGTATAAACGCCAGCCGCGACACGACAGGCTACACAAGCCAGATTGTAATCAGCGGAGGAAATATCTACGCATATTCTTCAAACAACGACGCTATCGATTCAAACGGAAACCTGACAATTTCAGGAGGCGTCATTGTAGCCATTACATCAACAACCCCGGAATGTGCATTTGACTGCGACCAAAATACATTTGCAATTACCGGCGGACTTCTGGCTGGAATTGGAACAAGCAATTATTCTAGTCCGACAGCTTCTGCCTGCTCTCAAAGTACAGTCGTTCTTTCGGGAAATTATTTTGGCTCGTCAAGTTCATCTGGTACGAGTGCTTCAACTTTTGCCATTGAAGATTCTGACGATGGGGCAATTTTTGCTTTTGACCTGCCATCAGCATTTGCAAGTGCAAATCAGAATTATGTAATGATTTTATCTTCACCAAAAATCGCAACCGGCACAACATACAAGGCCGTAAGCGGAGCAAGTGCAAGTGGTGGAAGCATATTCAATAATCTTTACGTTGAATTGCCAAGTCTTTCGGGCGGTTCGGAAACCGTAACAGACATCCAGACCACAAGTTCAAGTTATGTTTACACAAAAACAAGCGGAACAAATGGCGGTGCTCAAGAAGGAAGCCATCCAAATATGGGGCCAGGCGGAAGGTGGTAATTTTTGATTGATTGCTGGGAGGGTACCTTCCAGCAATCAACCAAAACGCTAGTCTATTTATGAGACGTGGGGTTATGCCATGTCTTTTAGATCCATAACAGTTTTCAGAGGTAGTCCGGTAAGTTTTGAAATATCTTCTGGAGATAACTTCATAGAAAGTGCAGTTTTTGCTGTCTCCAAACTCTTGTTATAAGCCCCCTGTTCAATACCTTCCTCACGACCTTTTTCAATTCCCTGTGCTATTCCCTTTTTCAT
>CAVFQN010000052.1:0-2015 GCA_963624615.1 Treponemataceae bacterium
GCTTCTGCTTCGGCAGTTGAAACTGCCTTCGCAGCTGCTCCATAGCCTACCGCGGGGCACCGGGGCTTAGAAAAAAATTTGGATATTACAAAAGAAATCCTGGAACTTTTGCTGGATATTCAAATCTATAGGGTAGAACTGAAGGAATAGAGGAAGGATTTTCACAAGGGCTTGCTCAGGGGCGAATTGAAACTGCGAAAAGGATGTACAACCTAAAGCTTTCTCCTCAACAAATTGCTGAGTGTACCGGTCTGCTAAACCTCTTTTTATAAAAAATATAGTTCATAAAAATAAGACCGCCTTGATCCGCAAGAACCTGAAGAACCATTAGGAGCTACGACAACTCGAGCGACCGCGACGACAACGTTGTTTCCCGCATGGTTCGTTCTGTAAAGGGAGTCCCTAAAAATTGCAATTTTTAGAGATGCCCTTATATGAAATTCCATTTTGTCAAAAATCCTATCTTGGTATAAAATATTCCTATTATGAAAAAATCCTTTTTCACTCTTTTTCTTATTTCTTTTTTGACGGTTGGGCTTTTTGCTCAGTTTTCTAACATTAATAATTATGTAACACGGATCTGGTCTATTTCTGACGGCCTGCCTAGTAATTCTGTTTCGGATATTGTGCAGTCGAAGGATGGTTATTTGTATTTTGGCACTTATGAGTGTATGGTGAAATTTGACGGTTTTGAGTTTGATAATCTGAATAAATACACCGACTCCCATCTTTCTTTTATTTCTGCCAGGACGATTTTTGAGGATTCCAAGGGCGTTATGTGGATTGGTTCTAACGACGAGGGAATTCAGAAAATCAGTAAAGAAAATTTTGCCAAGCACATTACTATGGCTGATGGGCTTCCAAATAATTCTATCAGGGATATTGTGGAAGATCGTTTTAACAATATCTGGGTTGGTACGGCTTCCGGGGTTGTTTATTTTGGCAAGAGTGGAACTGTTTTGACTCCTTCTCCTGAGAAGTTGGATATTTCTCATGTGATTGTAAATCATCTTTATTGTGATACGGCTGGTCGTATTTGGATGCTCACTACCGAGGAAAACGGGATTTATGTTTACAGTGGGCTTTGTTTTGAAAAATATACAGAACTGGATTCTTTGGGAAAATTTTTTCCTACGTCAATGACTCAAGACAGTAACGGAAATTACTGGTTTGGGCTTGGTCAGGACGGCGTTGTGATGGTTTCTAATGGAATTATCACAAAAATTGAGTCTGGCACTTTGATTGACTACGAGGCTTGTAACGATATTTTTTGTGATTCGACCGGGGCTTTGTGGTTTGGAACTAGTCGGGGGCTGGTGCTTTTTAAGGACGGTATTTTTTCGACTTATGATGATAATACTTCCATTCAAAATGATTCTATAAATAAAATCCTGGAAGATCGGGAACATAATATTTGGGTTGCAACTGATAACAGTGGTATTGGAAAAATTTCTCTGGGTAAGTTTAAGATGAATAAACTTTCTTCTGCCGTAAATGCTATCTGCCAGGACAATGATGCCCAGGTTTGGATTGGAACTGATAATGGGCTTAAGTGCTATCGAAACGAAGTTGAAATTACAAATGATCTGACGGAATTTTGCAAGGGGGTGAGGGTTCGCCATGTTGAGCTTGCTGATAATGGTGATGTTCTGGTCAATTGTTATGCTAAGCCTGCCATGGTTCGTTACACTTCCGATGGAATTTTGAACTGGACTACTGATCAGGGACTTGCCGGTAATAAAACCCGCGTTTCAATTGAACTTTCCAACGGGGACGTTTATTGCGGAACAACGACCGGGCTTTCTATTATTTCTCCAGATTCTTCTGTAAAAAGTCTGCATACCGAAGATGGTTTTGATAATGAATATATCATGTGTCTGTATGAGGATTTAGATGGAACTGTCTGGGTCGGCACAGATGGTGGCGGAATTTTTTTGATGAAGGATGGGGTAATTACCAAAAAAATTACTTCTGAAAATGGTCTTGCCGGCAATGTTATTTTTAAAATTAACCAG
>CAVFQN010000053.1:0-8060 GCA_963624615.1 Treponemataceae bacterium
CTTTCCGAGTCAGGGATTTTTGTCGGAATATCCTTTTTTGAAAGAATACCTGTGACTATTCAGGGGGGCATTCTGAATTAGTTTTAGAATCTCATACTCTACGTTTTTAATCTCGCTTTTTTAAGTAAAAAAAAACATAAAATTAAGTATTTTTTACTATGTAAATTGTACGGTCCTATGATAAAATAGTAACATTATGGTAGGAATAAAAATTAACAAAACGGTACGAAATGTCATTATTGCGATTGCTGTAATTGTATTGATTTTCGTAGTTTCAAGTCTTATTCCAGATAAAGGATTTAGTGAGAAGTATGAAGGTTATGATTTAGTCACTTCTGTAGGAGCTACTTCTGCTACAAAAACTTACACAGATTATCAGGAAGAACACAAAAATGCAAAAAATCCTGATATTACTGTAAATGTGGATGTGTTTGCCTATGATGCAGAAAAATCATACGGCACACACACTGAGTCTGATTATTATGGAAAAAATGTTGTTGTTACAGAAGACCGATCTTCTGCAACTTGGTATGTAGACGTTCCACAAGCTGGCTTCTATAACATTTCTATGGAATACATTGCCATTCCGTCTAGAAACGTAAATATGGAACGTATTCTTTACATTAATGATGAAATGCCTTTTAGTGGGGCAGATATTCTTTCTTTCTTCAGATTATGGAAAGATGGTGGTCCAATTAAATTCGATAATCAGGGCAACAGTATTCGTCCATCTCAGATTGAATTCTATGAATATCAAACTGTTTTGTTCAAAAGTGATTTAGGTTATGAAGTAGATCCATATCGTTTCTATTTTAGGGAAGGTTTAAATACCATTACTTTGGAATCAACAAATGAACCAATGGCAATTAGTGGACTTTCCCTTACACCTGTCATCAAATACGATACTTATGAACAATATCTGGCAAAACAAAAATCAAAACCAGAAAATTATACAGAAAAAGATGTATCGATTAAAATTCAGGGTGAAGACTCTGTTAGAAGATCTGATCCTTCTTTATTTGCCCGTTACGACCGTTCATCTGCAACAACAGAACCAAACAGTGTAACAAAAACAGTTCTCAATTATTCTGGCGGAGACTCTTGGAAGTCTCCAGGGCAGTGGATTGAATGGGAAATGGATGTTCCTTCAGATGGCTGGTATACAATTTCTATAAAAGGTCGCCAGCTCTATCAACGTGGTTATGTAGCTTGCCGTTCTGTTTATATTGATGGCAAAATTCCAGTAGATGGACTTAAGTCTGTGGGGTTTGAATATAGTTCAGACTGGTCTCTGGTAACTCTTAGCGATAAAAATAAAGAACCTTATAAGTTTTATTTAAGCAAAGGTAAACATTCGATCCGCCTCGAAGTAACTTTGGGCGAAATTGGTTCTGTAATTAACGATTTGCAGGATAGTATTTACCGCTTAAACATTATTTACCGAACAATTCTTGTTCTTACGGGAACAAATCCTGACCAGTATCGTGATTATAAAATTGATCAGGTTTATCCGAACGAAGTAGAAGCAATGATGCTCGAAAGTCGTCGTCTTTATAAGCAAATTGATAACTTTGTTGCAATCACTGGCGAAAAGTCTGATAAAATTGCACCTGCCGAAACGCTTGCAATTCAGCTTGAACAGTTCTATAAACGTCCTGATAAAATCACAAAAGCTTTCTCTAACTTTAAAGATAATATTACATCTCTTGGCTCTTCATTACTTACCATGACAGAATCAAAACTCGATGTAGATTATATTTTGGTTCAGAGCGCTAATGATAAAATTAAACCTGTAAGGGCAAATTTCTTTAAGAATGCCGGTCACGAAATTGCATCATTCTTTGCATCATTCTTTGTAGATACTACAAACCTTGGTAACGTTTATGATGAAAATTCAGACCATGTAATTGAAGTTTGGGTTGCAGCCGGACGAGATCAGAGCCAGATTCTCAAAAATATGGTTGATGATTCTTTCTCTCCTAGTTCTGGAATCAATGTAAATGTAAAACTTATCAACATTAATGCTCTTCTTACTGCTGTAGTTGCTGGTAACGGTCCTGATGTTGTAATTTCTGCTTATTCTAGAGCTCCTGTCGATTATGCTCTCCGTAATGCAGTTGTAGACTTAAGGCGTTTTAGTGATTGTGATGATGTTCTCACCCAGTTTAAGCCAAGTGCTTACGAGCCTTATGAATATAACGATGGTCTTTTTGCTCTCCCAGAAACAGAAACATTCAACCTTTTGTTCTATCGTAAAGATATTCTTGAGCAACTCGGTCTTGAAGTTCCACAAACTTGGGATGAACTTATCGAGATGTTGCCAACTCTGCAGGGAAATAACCTGGCTGTAGGTATTCCTTATCCAACTTTGGCAACTGCAGAGGGTGATATTTTGACCTACTATTCTATGGTTTATCAGCGTGGTGGTTCAGTTTACAACGATGCTGGAACTAAGTCTGTTATTGATAGTGAAGAGGGGGTTACGGCCTTTAAACAGTACACTAGTTTCTATAATAGCTATGGATTACCTCAAATTTTTGACTTTTTGAGTCGTTTCCGTACGGGTGAAATGCCTTTGGGAGTCCAAAATTATACTTCTTATAATACTTTGTCAGTTTCTGCTCCAGAAATCCGCGGACTTTGGGATTTTACTTACCTGCCTGGAACTCTCCGTGAAGATGGAACAATTGATCGTTCAAATGTAGCAAGTACAGTTTGTACAATGATGATTAAGAAGGGTATGGATATTTCAGATTTGTTGAATTCTGAAGATGTAAAGAATATTTCTTATGATTCATTCTATGCTCAAAAAATTGCAGATGAAATTGCACCAAAAGTTGATGAGAAAACTTACAACGAAGTAATGAAAAATGAAACTCGAATGCAAGATTCTTGGCAATTTATGAAATGGTGGGCTTCTACAGATACTCAAGTTCGTTTTGGACGAGAGCAGGAAGCTATCCTTGGATCTTCTGGACGTTATGCAACTGCAAATGTTGAAGCTTTGCGTCAGCTTTCATGGAATTCTAAACAGATTCAAATTCTTGAAGAATCCCTTGATGAGACTGTAGGTGTTCCTGAAGTTCCAGGAAGTTACTATACAGCCCGCCATGTTGTAAACGGAATTCGTAAAGTTTATAACGAAAAAGAAGACCCTCGAGAAACTCTTATTGATTACACTCGTAAAGTTAATGAAGAGTTGACTCGTAAACGTCAGGAATTCAATCTTCCTGTTGAGGAGTAAGTTATGAGCGAAATGTGGACTAAATATTTCAATAGAAAAAAACTTGCTATCAGTGATACAGCTCGCCGAGCAAAGACTTTAAGTTTTTGTTACTGGTTCTTATTACCTTATGCAGTTTTGTTTATTACATTTAATGTTTTGCCAATGCTGACTTCAATTTATTATAGTTTTACAAACTTTAATATTTTGGAAAAACCAGATTTTATTGGTGCTAGAAACTATATCAATCTTTTCCTGCAGGATGAAGTTTTCCAGACGGCTGTAAAGAATACTTTCCTTATAGCAATTATTACAGGTCCTGTCGGATATATTATGGCATTTTTGTTTGCCTGGCTTATCAACGAACTTCCGAATAAAATCCGTATGTTTGTTGTATTTTTCTTCTATACGCCATCTATCGCCGGACAGGCCTATTTGATTTTCAAAACCTTGTTCAGTGATGACCGTTATGGTTGGGCAAATGCCTGGTTAATTAAAATGGGGTTTATTAATCAGCCAATCGCCTTCCTTACATCTCCTCAGTATATGATGAAAGTAATCGTTCCTGTAATTCTGTGGATGTCACTGGGGACTGGCTTCCTTTCGTTTGTTGCTGGTTTGAAAGGAATTGATAAAGCTCAGTATGAAGCTGGTTATATTGACGGTATTCAAAACAGATGGCAGGAATTGTGGTATATTACACTTCCAAATATGAAACCAATGCTTTTGTTTGGTGCTGTAATGTCTATCACAACTGCATTCAACGTTTGTGATGTTCCTATGAACCTTGCAGGTTATCCTTCAACCGACTATTGTGCTCGAACTGTAGTAACTCACTTGTTCGACTATGGTTTTACTCGATTTGAAATGGGATATGCTTCAGCAATTGCGACGGTTTTGTTCCTTACTATGATTATTTGTAACAAAATCATTCAGTCTCTATTGAACAGAGTAGGACATTAATAGGGGAGGCTGAAAAATGAGTAGAAAAAATAAATATTTGCAGGATGGACCAGTTATCCATCATTATAAATACAGACGAAAGCCAAACCGTTCGATTGGTGGTGATATTGGAGTTTATATCTTCTTAGCCATCTTCTCTGTGATTATGGTTTTCCCATTGGTATTCAACATCTCAAGTTCTTTAAAGCCTTTGGATGAATTGTTGCGAAACCCTCCAACATTCTTCCCACGAAATCCGACTTTTAGAAACTATTCCGATTTGTTTGTAACTTTGAGTCAGTCTTGGGTTCCATTCTCAAGATATGTATTCAATACAATTTTCGTTACTTTGGTTGGTACTGTTGGACACGTAATCATTGCGTCAATGGCCGCTTACGTACTTTCTAAATACAATTTCCCAGGTGGAAACTTGTTTTTTAGAGTTGCCGTAGTTGCTTTGATGTTCTCTGGTTACGTAACAGGTATTCCAAACTATATGATTATGTGTCGTCTTCATATTGTTGATACATATTGGGCACCAATTCTTCCAGCAATTGGTGCTTCTTTGGGACTCTTCCTTATGAAGCAGTTCATGGAAGGCTTCCCAATGTCAATTATTGAAGCTGCAAAGATTGATGGTGCCCACGAGTTTACAATTTTCTGGCGTCTCGTAATGCCAAACGTAAAACCTGCTTGGCTTACAATTTCAATCTTTACTATCAATAACTTGTGGAATAACCCTCAGACAACAGTTATTTATACAGAAAGTAAAAAGATGATGTCTTACGCATTGAGCCAGATTCAGGCCGGTGGTATTGCTCGTACGGGTCAGGCATCTGCCGTAATCGTATTTACAATGGCAGTTCCTATCATCTTCTTTATCTTCTCACAGAGTCAGATTTTGGAAACAATGGCCACATCTGGACTTAAGGACTAGCGCTATGAATAGACGAAGATTATTAATTACAATTGCAAGTCTTTTCACATTATGTGCAGGACTTTTTGCTGTTGGCGATACTTACATTTATGATGTCTGGAACAATATCGAAAAATCTCCAGATATGTACAGGGTTGTAAATGTTGCTTATGCCGAATCTTTCGGATTAGAGAAAAAATTTGTTTCTCCTTCAAATATTTTTTGCAAGGAAAATAAACTTTATGTAGTAGATTCTGGAAACAATCAGATTGTTGAATTGGAATACACCGAATCAAAAAATCTTGAATTGATTAGAATTATCAATAGTTTTAACGCTCCGGAAGGAATTGTTAATACTTTTGCTAATCCTACTGATATTTTTATCAACAAGGATGATACAATTTTCGTTGCCGACAGGGATAACGGTCGAGTTGTAAAGCTTGATAAAGATTTGAATTATCTTCTTACATTTATCGAGCCTGATGATGCAACTTACGAAAAGGGGAAAACTTTTTACCCTGAAAAAGTCATTGCAGATTCAAAAGGACGAGCCTATGTTTTGGCAAGAAACGTAAATAAAGGTTTTATTAAGTATGAAGCAGATGGAACTTTTACAGGATTTTTTGGTGCCAGTGAAGTAACTTATCAGTGGACTGATTATATCTGGAAAAAATTTGCAACAAGAGCCCAGCGTGAACAGATGGAAGCATTTGTTCCTACAGAATATTCTGGCTGTTATATGGATTCTGAAGGTTTTATTTACGCAACAGTAAAAACTTTCAAAAACTGGGAACTTTTGAGCGACCAGGCAAAACCAATCCGCCGTCTTAATGCTCTTGGTAGTGATATTCTGATTAAATCTGAAGTACCTCCTGTCGGAGATCTCCAGTGGGGAACTTCTGTAGGTCTTGATAGCCCGTCACATTTTAATGATGTTACAGTTTTGGAAAATGATGTTTACGTTGCCATTGATGAAAATCGTGGTCGTCTTTTTGGTTATAACAATCAGGGCTTAATGCTTTTTGCTTTTGGTAATTCTGGAAATATCGAAGGATATTTTAAACTTCCAGTTGCAGTTGAACATATCGGTCGTGATCTTTTTGTACTCGACCAGCCAAATGGTTCAATTACAGTTTTTACACCAACCGAATACGGTGATATGATTTACAACGCTACAGAATATTATGCTTCTGGTGAATATGATGCTTCTGCCGCAGAATGGGAAAAAGTTCTCAAACTCAACGGAAATTATGATTTGGCTTACGAAGGTTTAGGAAAATCTTGTCTCCGCCAAAATAAGTATGAAGATGCAATGAATTATTTCAAAACAAAGAGATATGCTAGAAGTTATTCTAAAGCCTTCATGTACTATCGAAAAGATTGGATTGAAGCTAATTTAGGCTGGATTTTAGGACTTCTTTGTGCAATTATCTTCATTCCTTTTATCATTAAGCATATTAGAAAATTTGTAAGGGAGCTGAAATCATTATGAGTTATATAACAAAAAAACTGAGCGCTTTTGCCCAAAAAGAAACTTATATTCATTTTTTGAAAACTCTTCGCTATTCATTGTATGTAATCAGCCACCCGGCAGATGGTTTTTGGGATTTGATTCATGCTAAGCGAGGTTCTTACGCCACTGCAAACTTTATGGTGATTATGACGGTTTTGACCCACATTTGGAAACTTCGTTTTACAAGTTTTGTTTGTATAGACGTAAACTGGGAAGAAGTAAACGTTCTTATGGAAATAGCAACAATCCTCCTTCCTCTTGTAATTTTTGTTATTTGTAACTGGGCGGTCACTACGCTTTTTGACGGAAAAGGCCACCTGGGTGATGTTTACATGGGAACTGGATATGCACTTACACCTTACGTTCTTCTTCAAATCCCTATGATTATCATCAGTAATTTTATTACAAGAGATGAAGTTGCTTTCTATGAAGTTTTGAACACAATCAGTTTTATCTGGGTTGTAGTTTTACTTTTCATGGCCATGATGATGATTCACCAGTATTCTTTTGGAAAAACTTTGATGTTTACAATAATCACTTTGTTTGGAATGTTGGTTTTCATCTTTATTATGATGCTGTTTTTCAGCCTTATTTCTCAGGGAATTGCATATTTCGTTTCCCTAGTTCGAGAAGTAATCTTTAGGTTGAACTGATAAGGCAGGGAAAAAGACTATGGAAAAGGAAATGAAAAAAACAAAAAAATCAAAAATGCCGGAAGGTTATATTGGCCGACCAAAGCCAATGAAAACAAAGACTTTTGAATTTCATAAACCGACAAAGGCTTTTTATATCAAACTTGCAATTCTTCTTGTAATAATTGCTTTTATTGTCTATATCGTAATGAGACTTATTGATGTAGCTGCTTATCATCAGCCGGATTTTGACTTTTACGAATATAGTGAAGCTAATTCTTCAAAAGAATTTGTACTTGAATCAAAATCTTTGCGTTTTGAATTAGATCCTACAACTACACAGTTTACGATTTTGCAGAAAAACACAGGTAAAATCTGGTATTCAAATCCAGAAAATCTCGATGCCGATCCAATCGCACTTGCAAAAGAAAAGAACAATATGCGTTCTACACTTTTGATTAAATTTTCTACAGAAAACGGAACTACAGAAGTTTATGATTTGTATTCAAACAGTGTAAAACGTAATTTTTACAATGTTGTAAAAGATGGTAGCCGAATCAGAGTTGATTACACTGTAGGTCAGATGAATCGTGAATATATTATTCCTTTGATGATGTATCAGTCTGATTATGATAAACTTACAGCCGATTTCTCTAAATCAGAATTAAACACTGTAACTCGTGCTTATCGTCATTATTCTCTTTCTACAATGGGGGCAACGGATAATACTTCTGAACTTTTGGAAAAATATCCGGAACTCAAACACGAAGATTTGTATCTTCTTTTTGATAATACCCAGAAGTTTATGAAGGAAAAACTTGAAGGCATTTTCAG
>CAVFQN010000054.1:0-4395 GCA_963624615.1 Treponemataceae bacterium
GAAAAAATTGAATAAACAAGTTCAATACTCAAATCATACCAGTGGCAATCATGTCCTAAAGTTTTAAAAAAGGCTGTAAGATAAGCCCCAGAAGGATATGGAGAATTTAACTGAACTAGAGGTGGTGTGATGACTGAAATTTTCATTATGATGATTATAGTTCAAAAGGGAAGATTTGGACACCGGGGAGATTTGCTAATGTGACTCTCTAAAAAATCTCTGAAAAATCTCTAAAAATTGCAAATTTCAGCGGTTCAGTTATACTGATAGAGTGATAACTTTTGAAACGAACGTAAAAATTCCTTTTCTCTGGGGAAAAAGTGCTTTTAAAAAGACTTTTTGGCCGCAAATCAATTGGATTGTAGGCCCAAACGGTTCCGGAAAAACTCTGCTTGCCGAAAATCTTGCAAAACAGTTTTCTGGAGCCGGCTACAAAATAAAGTTTATTAAAGCCGACAGAAAATACAGCGATCAGCTTTCCACACTTAAAAATAACGAAAAAATCCGCCTCCGGATTGAAAAAGTCCTTTCGTCCATGTTCGGAAAATCCATTAAATTTATCGAAGATATAGACCAGACTTTGCTTCCCATTGTCGAAAATAAAGCCTGGAATGTTGAATATCTTTTGGGCGACGCTGAATGTCACGGTCTTCAGGAAATAATCTCCCTGCTTATCAGCCTTTATGATGCTGATGGTGATGAGTGTCTTTTTATTGATGAACCCGAACTCCATCTCCACCCCCAATTTCAGACATTTTTTATGAACGAAATCCGAAAAGAGGTGAAATATTCTTCTCATCGTATGTTTTTCCTGATTACCCACTCCCCTTTTTTCATTGACCTGCGGACTCCGGAAGATTTGACAGGGGTAATCTGTTGCCATGTAAACAAGGTACCATCTAATATAGAAGAACTTTCAAATGATGATGAAGGACTTTTCCGCCGCTTTTTGCCCCGCTTTAACACTTATCACAAGCAGTTCTTTTTTTCAGACAACCAGATTTTTGTGGAAGGCTACACCGACCAGCAGATGTTCACTTATCTTTTGAATTATATTGATGATGATTATGGGGCGGCTGGCACCGGCATTATTGATGTGGGCGGAAAAGATGAACTGGGAGTTTTTTGCAAGGTGTGTTCGCTTTTGGGAACTAACGGCAGAATCATCACAGATTTGGACTCGCTTTTTAGCGGCAAGTTGAGAGAAGTTTTTTGCCACGACGAAAGAGTCAGACAATGGCTGCATAAACAAAAAGAAAAACAGGAATCTTTTTACAAGAGGATTTTTTCCGCCAAAGAACTTGAAAACGAAGTGACACTTGAAAGGTTGATTTTGCGGTTGGAGCGTTACCTGACACAAGTTGGAAACGATTTTATCCGCCAGGCAAAAAATCATTCTTTACCAAACAACCTCAAACCTTTTATGGAAAAACTCAAACTTTTGCAAAAAAAATATCAGAATGCAGCTGCCATCGACACCTACAAAACCGTACTTTTGCAGGGAGTCAATAACGAAGAAGAAGCTCTGGCCAAATTCCTAAGTCCCCAGATTGCAAAAACAATTCCCATCATCAAAAATCTGGCAGCCTTGATTTTGGCAGGGGCGGAAGCGGCCAGAGTTTACGTTTTGCACAGGGGCTGCATCGAACATTATTATTCGCAAACTCACTTAAAATATATGCCGGTTTCCGCAAAAGACAAACTTTTTAGAAACGAACTGGACTTTATCCAGTCCGCCCAAAGAAAATCAGTCAGAAAAGCATATAGAGAATTGATTGAGATTTTGGAAAAGGCCACAGGGAAGAATTAAGGAAAAACAAAATAGATTTTTATTCAATCACACAAAAAAAGCGAGGTCGTAAGAAAACTTACGCTCTCCTTATCGGCAAGCAGTAAAATCTTCTTCCTTGAAAATACCCTCTTTTTCCTTTATAATTTTAAATGGGTGGAAAAAAATGGCTTATGTAAAAAATTTATTTGACCAGAACTTTATTCAATACGCGTCTTACGTTATTCGAGACCGTGCAATTCCTGAAATCACAGACGGACTTAAACCAGTTCAAAGACGAATCATTCATACTTTAATCAAAAATGATGATGGACGTTTTACAAAAGTTGCAAATGCAGTTGGTAAAGTAATGGCCTATCATCCTCATGGAGATGCTTCCATTTACACAGCCCTGGTAAACCTTGCAAACAAGGAACTTTTCATCGACAAACAGGGAAACTTTGGAAATATGTACACTGGCGACGGAGCTTCTGCTCCCCGTTACATTGAATGTCGTCTCCGCCCTGTTACAAAGGATATTTTAAACACAAATCCTAGAATTACCCAGTATGTTGATACTTATGATGGCCGCGATACCGAACCTGTCGCTTTCCAGGCAAAACTTCCCCTGGTTCTTATTCTTGGGGCGGAAGGAATTGCCGTTGGTATGTCCACCTACATTCTCCAGCACAATATTCACGAAGTTATTGAAGCCGAAAAAAAATGCCTGCGTGGTGAAAAATTTCAACTTTATCCGGATTTTCCGACCGGTGGTTTGATTGATGTTTCTGATTATCAGGATGGACTTGGAAAAATTGTTACCCGAGCCAAAATGGATACCAGCGATGATAAAAAAATCGTCATCACAGAACTTCCTTACGGTTCTACAACAGAAAGTCTTTGTGATTCAATCGAAAAAGCGGTAAAAAACGGCAAAATCAAAGCTTCTTCTATCCAGGATTATACTTCTGATAAGGTTAATATCGAAATCAGACTGCAGAGAGGAGTTTATACAAAAGATGTTGTCGATTCACTTTACGCTTTTACAGAATGTGAACAGACAATTTACTGTAATCTTCTTGTAATCAAAGATAATATGCCGGTTCAGATGACCTGCACCCAGGTAATCCAGCACCACTCAAAACAGCTGGTGGGTATTTTGAAAAAGGAACTTGAGCTTGAAAAAGAAGATTTGATGGAAAAACTCCACCTGCGAACTTTGGAAAGAATTTTCGTAGAAGAAAGAATTTACAAAAAAATCGAAACTCAAAAAACTGAAGAAGGCGTAAACAAGGCTGTAAAAGACGGATTTAAGCCTTTTAAAGATGAACTTATCCGCCCGATTACCGATGAAGATGTTGAACACCTGCTCCGTATCCCAATCAGAAGAATTTCTCTTTATGATATGAACAAAAACAGGCAGGAAGTTACAGCCATCAACAACAGGATTAAGGAAATCAATAAACTTTTACGCCACCTCGTTGACTACGCAATTTCCTGGCTGGAAGGACTGCAGGCAAAACTCGATACAAAAAATCAGAAACGAAAAACCCAGCTCACAAATATTCATACGGTTGACGTTAAAGCCGTCACAAAACGCGACAAGCCTTTCCGCTACGACGAAAAATCCGGCTATATCGGAACTGGAGTTGCGGGCGGAGTGGAACTTTTCAAAGTTACCCCATTCGACAAAATCCTTTATGTCCGAAAAAGCGGAATTTATTCTGTTTCAGAAACACCAGATAAACTTTTTGTTGGCCCTGAAATGCGTTATTGCGGATTTGCAGACAAAGAAAGCCTGGCAAAAGTTCTTTTCACAGTAATTTACCGCGAGCCAGAAACACAATATGTTTATATCAAGCGTTGCAAAATTCCAGCCTTTATTATGAATCGTGATTACTTTTTGGCACCAGAAGGCATGGAAGTTCTCCATATCGACACCCGCAAAACTTTTTCATTCAGTTTGAATTATGTAAAAAAGCCAAAAATGAAAGTTTTAACAGAAAGCTTCAAAGCTGGTGATTACGAGGAAAAATCTCTTAAAGCAAAAGGCGTTCGCCTGGTCGCAAAAGAAGTTCAGTCAATTGAAGTTCAAAGTGATAAACCTAAGCAGGGAGCCTTGTTTTAAGGGGCACTTGGTCTGATGGATATTCTGATTAAAGAAGTGCAAACCGAAGAAACTATAAAGGGTTCGAGGTTTTTATCCCAAATTATTCCATGTCAAAGCCAGGCGGAAGCCCGTGAAATAATCAAAAGTCAAAAAACGAAATATGCTGATGCAAGGCACGTCGTTCACGCCTTTGTAATTGGTTCCGCTGGCGAAATTATGGGAATGAGTGATGATGGAGAACCATCCGGAACCGCCGGCCGCCCTGTTTTGGACGTCCTCAAAGGTCGAAAATGCACAAACGCCATTTTGACAGTTACCAGGTGGTTTGGCGGAACTTTGCTAGGCACAGGCGGCCTTGTAAAAGCCTACTCCGGCGGTGCAAAAGCGGTAATCGAAAAAGCAAATTCGGAACAGGCCTTTGAAGAGCTAGTCGCAAAAGCCCCATTTTCCTTTTCTGTGGATTATTCTACTTACAAAATCGTAAAAATTGCACTGGAAAATTTCCATATTTATAATT
>CAVFQN010000055.1:0-2980 GCA_963624615.1 Treponemataceae bacterium
CTGCGGATTTAAACTTTTTGCCCAGACGACAAAATCTGCTGCAAATGCGGATTTATCTGAACTGGCTGAATTGTCGGAACAAAAATCTGTTTCAAAAATCATAAAAGTCGGCTACTACGAAAATGAAGTTTTTCAGGAAGGGGCTACTCCTGATGCTGTAAAAACCGGCTACGGCTATGAATATCTTCAAAAAGTTGCTTCATACACTGGCTGGCAATATGAATATTTTTATGGAACTTGGGGAGAACTTTATCAGGCTTTTATAAAGGGCAAAGTTGATTTGCTTGGAGGGCTTGGTTATTCCGAAGAACGCCTTTCTGATATGTATTATCCCGATTATCCTATGGGCTATGAGCAATATTACATTTATGTAGGGGAAAATTCAGAACTGACAACAAATCCTCAATCTTTTAGTGGAAAAACAATTGGTGCTTTAAGTGGCCTTATGGTCAAAATCATTAACGATTGGCTTAAAGAAAAAAATGTAATTGCTACAATCAAAGTTTATAATGATGTAACTTCGAGAGATAGGGCAATTGCAAATGGAGAAGTGGATGCGATTATCGGCGAAACAGCTTCGGTAAAGGCTCAAAAATCAAATAAGCCTCTTATAAAAATTAGCGATACTTCCCAGTATTTGTGTGTTACAAAAAGTCGGCCTGATATTTGGGAAGAGTTGAATACTGCCCTGGCACAACTGGATACTGATGATCCTTATTACATTCAGGATTTGACTAAAAAATATTTTTCAAAAAATGCTGTAAGCCAGGCTCTTTCTGCAAAAGAAGAAAATTGGGTTGCAAAACATAAAACTCTGAAAGTGGGATATTTTGAAAATTATTTGCCTTTTAGTGCTACAAATTCTGATGGCAGTGTGACAGGACTTGTCAAAGATGTTTTAAATCGCATTTTCATAAATCTTGGAATCCAGTCAAGAATGAGTATTGGTTACAAAGGTTTTTCTGATATGAATGAAATGAAAAAGGCTTTGCTGGCTGGTGAAATTGATGTGATTTTCCCTGTTTCTGACCATATTTGGTTTTTGGAGCAGGCCGGGATTTTCCAGTCTAAACCGATAGTTTCTTCAAGGTCGGAACTGGTTTACAAGGGGAGTTACAGAAAACTTCAAACAGAAGTTTTTGGGGTAAATAAACACAATAATGCTCAAATTGAATATGTAAAAACCTATTATCCGAATTCGCAGATGGTTTATTTTGATTCTCTTGCAGCATGTTTAAATGGCCTTGTAAATGATACTGTTGATTGCACTGTACTTAATGGTTTGCGGTCAAAATCAATACTTTCAAATTCTGATTATTCAAGGCTAAAAACTATAAGTCTTGCAAATCCTGATGTTGTTTGTTTTGCCGTTGCACCAAAAAATGTTGCTTTTTTGTCACTTCTTGACCGAGGAATAAACACCCTTTCTGAAGATTTTGCCATGACTGCAATTTATAACTATATCCAAATGCCGGAATATTCTCTGTCAGATTTTATAGAGGATCATTTTTTCCTGGTTTTTATGACTCTTCTTTTTATCATCATTCTGATAGTTATTTGCATAGCCAGTTTTATCATCAAAAGTAGAAGAAATCAGATTTTACGACGGCTTTCTTTTAGTGATAGTATGACATCCTTGGCTAACAGGCGAGCTTATGAGCAGGAACTTGCAAAAAATTCGCCAATGCCAAAAGAAGATGATTTTGTTTACATAGGTCTGGATTTGAATGGTCTAAAAAAAACGAATGATACTTATGGTCACCAAGCTGGTGATGAATTGATTGAAGGTGTTGCATTCTGCTTGAAGCATGCTTTCCCTGGTGAAAAACGCATTTTCAGAACTGGGGGCGACGAATTTTGTGTAATGCTGAATGCTGATAAAGACCAGGTTACCAAGCAGCTTGCCGATTTTGAGACTTTTGAAAAAGACTGGAAAGGCTTGCACGTAGATAAAATGGCAGTTTCGTATGGGGTTGTTTATAAAAAGGATTATCCCGAAAAAACTTTGCCGGAGTTGATAAAGCAAGCCGATAGAGAAATGTACAAGCACAAAAAGCAATTCTACGAAGAACTGGGGATAGATAGGAGAGGATAGATTGAAACTACCCTAAGACAAATTTTTCTAAACTTATCTGATTTCTACCACCTTGTAGCCACAGCCTTCCACTGTACTTTTCAACAATTCGTCTGTTACCCCTTGACCGAATTTTACTTTGGCAGTTTTCTTTTTCAAATTTACACTGGCGTTTACGTTTTCCAGGGCGTTCAAGGCGTTTTGAACTCTGGAAGAACAGTTTTTACATTTCATTCCGTCTATTACAATTTCTTTTTTGCCAAGGATTTTTTCAATATGTTTTGGCTCTATCATCACAGAATTCTGGCCACCACCGCCACAGCAGCCGGCTTTTCCCTGGAGTCTTTTGACCGTAAATCTGATTGCAAAAAAAGCAATCACAACGACAATTAAAATCAAAATTACGTTTATCATTTTTTACTCCTCAAGTCTAAAAAAATCCCCGATGCTTTTAGCCAACCTGGCAGGAATTAAAAAAACTGCCCGAAAAAAAAGGGCAGTCTTCTAAAAATTATTCTTTCTTACTGCAACAATTTCCACAGCAGTTTTTATGACTGGGACACTGACCGCCTTTAAAAGCGGCACAGGCATAGCAACCTTTTGGAATGCCTTTTTCCTTTGCTTTTTTCTGTTCTTTTACATAATTTGCAATTACAAAAGCGGAATAAGCAATAATCAGGGCTATTACAATAATTGTCGCAATCATAAAAAACTCCTCTAAAACATTGCATTAGTGGCAGCTCAAGCGCAAACTCAAGGAGGTGTTGTAATCACACCCCCTCAAGAACCATTTTATGCTGCTCTAGCTTTTTTTTCGTAAGGATTTGGACGGAAAAGTCCAAAAAGGAATGCTGCAAGGAAGATAAATGCAATAATCAAAGCAACTACAGAATATCCGTTTCCGAA
>CAVFQN010000056.1:0-14438 GCA_963624615.1 Treponemataceae bacterium
TATGGACGAACCAAGCGGTCGAGCCATTTCAGGAGTTCACGACAAGGCGTATTAGGGAACCTAAAAATTGCAATTTTTAGAGGTGTCTTTGACTAAAAAAGTAACAGGCGAATTACGGGAAACTTATCCAGAGGCAGTCGGCGACAGTATTGCAGAAGTCATCGCTTCCGCTGCTTTAAAATATCAGACTAAATTTATAATCCTTATTGATGAATGGGATGCAATTTTTCGTGAAGAAAAGGATGATATAAAAATCCAAAAGGATTATGTTACATTTTTGAGGTCGCTTTTTAAAACTCCGGTTACCGACACGATGTTTGCCCTTGCTTTTATGACTGGGATTCTTCCAATAAAAAAGTACGGCATTCAGTCGGCTCTCACGGATTTTCGGGAATTTACGATGTTGGACCCGCAGCGAAACTTATGAATCTTTAAAAATCTACATTGATATGAATTTTGGTGGAATTAAGCAGGATTTAGTTCAGATGATTGGTGGTGGCGAATGTAAGGTCGATACTATTTCCTTTCAGAATGATTTAATTTCTTTAAAATCAAAGGATGATGTTTTTACCCTGCTGATTCATTTGGGGTATCTTGCATTTGATTCTGAAAAAAGCACTGTCCGCATTCCCAATAATGAAATTCGGAAAGAATTTGTTAGTGCTGTGCGAGATGGTTCGCACAAGGAACTTTCAAAAATAATTCATAATTCTACAGAACTGATTGAATATACTTTGGAGGTAAATTCAAAGACGGTTGCCAGGGCTATCGAAAAAGTTCATTCTCAGGCGACCTCGTCTGTTTTTTACAATAACGAGCAGGCTTTACGGTCAACTATTCGTTTTGCATATATTTCTGCAGTTGATGATTATGTGGAAATTCAGGAATTGCCGTCTGGAAAGGGGTATGCTGATATTGTCTACATTCCTAAAAAAACTTTCTGGGCAGGTTCTTTTGGTGGGAATTAATTACAACGAAAAATCTAAAAAGCACGAATGTTCTATTGAAAGAATATCTCTGTGATTGAAAGCCCTGGTAGGTTTGCGTTAGGGCGTGGAGCACCTGCGAAGGCAGTTTCAACTGCCGAAGCAGAAGCCCGCAGGCGTGCTATCTGCACGCTGAGGACTTTGAGCGTTAGCGAAGTGCGGAAGGTCCGACCCTAAGCACCTGCCGTCAGGCGGGTGCTTAGGGGAACGCCCAAAAAATTCAAAAAATTATCTTACAAATTACCTTACTGGTCATGCCATTTTTTGAAAATCAATGAAGTATTTACGCCACCGAAAGCAAAATTGTTGGACATAACGTATTCGCAGTCGATTTCGCGGCCCTGGTCTTTGATGTAGTCGAGAGGAGCACACTCCGGGTCAACATTTTTGAGGTTGAGGTTTGGATGGAACCAACCTTCGTTCATCATGTTGATTGTGAGCCAAGCTTCTACTGCACCGCAAGCTCCCAAAATATGGCCGATGTAGCTTTTTGTTGTAGAAATTGGGATTGGGCGGTTGAAAACTTTGTAAACGGCCTGGCTTTCGGTGATGTCTCCGTGTGGAGTTCCTGTTCCATGGGCGTTCACGTAGGCTATATCTTCCTTAGAAATTCCGGCATCGGCGATTGCCATTTCCAGACAGCGTGCCTGGGTTTCCTCGTTTGGAGAAGTGATGTGGGAACCGTCGGCATTTGTGGCAAATCCTACAATTTCGGCGTAGATTTTTGCTCCACGTTTTACGGCATGTTCCAAATCTTCCAAAATCAAAGTTCCGGCACCTTCGCCAATTACGAGTCCGTCGCGGTCTTTGTCAAAACATTTTGGGGTTTCGTTTGGAGTTTTGTTCAAAACTGATGTTGCACCCAAAGTGTCAAAAATTGCAGCGTCTGGGGCTGAAAGTTCTTCTGCCCCACCTGCGAGCATAATCTGCTGGCGGCCGTCTTCAATTGCTTCGTAAGCATAACCGATTGACTGTGAGCCTGAAGTACAGGCTGTATCTGTGATGATTACACGACCGCGCAACTGCCAGTAAACTGACATATTGCAGGCGTTCGTCTGTGGCATTGCTTTGATGTAGGTCTGGCTGTTAAGGTGTGATGAATCGCCGGTTTCTACCATTTTTGCCAAATCACCGATTGCGTCCATACTTCCCATACATGTTCCGTATGCAATTCCGGTGTTTCCACTTTTGAGTTCTTCAATTACGTCTTCGCCATCTTCTGTCAAAAAACCTGCCATTTTGAGGGCATCTGTAGAAGAAAGCAGACCTAAAAGGGCAACTCTTCCCATTCCGCGGACTTTTTTGCGTGGGAAAGTAGGAAGTGGTTCGTCGTAAGGGCAAGCCAGGCGGGTGTTCATTTTTGTGTAGCGTTCCCATTCTGGCATATATCTTATTTTGCTTTTGTATGATTTAAGATTTTCAAAGGCTGTGTTCCAGTCGCGGCCAAGGGCAGAAACCATTCCACCACCTGTTACTACGACGCGTCTTTTTCCATTTGGTTTTGTAAAGTTCATATTTGTTATCTCCATTTTTAACGGTATTTCTGTTTTACTCGCTCGATATTAGGGCATCTCTAAATCTTGGAAATAGCAAGACTTAGAAGTGTGCGTTTTCAAAGTTACCTCTAAAAATTGCAATTTTTAGAGGTTCCCATTAATTACATTCCGCCGTCAATTTCTATTACTTGTCTTGTGATGTAGCCGGCTCCTTCCGAAAGCAGGAAATTTACTGCACTTGCAATTTCTTCTGGCTGGCCTGCACGTTTCATTGGAATTGTGCTCATAATTATTTCGTAAACTGCCGGGTCAATTGCCTTGGTCATTTCTGTTTCGATTACACCTGGGGCAATTGCATTTACAGTGATTTTTCGACCAGCAAGTTCTACTGCCAGGGCTTTTGTTGCACCTATAATTCCGGCTTTTGCAGCGGAGTAGTTTGTCTGTCCTCTGTTTCCGTCTACGCCACTTACTGAAGAAATTGTGATGATTCTTCCACCGCGTTTATTTTTGCGGCTGGCCATTGGCATGATTAAAGGGTTCAAAACATTGTAAAAACTGTCCAGGTTTGTGTGGATTACTTTGTCCCAGTCTTCGCCAGAAAGGGCAACGAAAGTGTTGTCGCGGGTAATTCCTGCGTTGTTTACAACTCCCCAGAGAACTCCGTGTTTTGCAGTCATTTCATCAAGTTTTGCCTTGCAGTCTTCTCGGTTTGAAACATCAAATTGTATCAATTCGCCCTGTCCGCCAGCCGCTTTAATCTGATTCAGAGTTTCTTCAGCTTTTGCCTGATTTCCATTGTAATGGCAAATTACATAATATCCTTCTTTGGCAGCTTCAACTGCGATTGCACGGCCTATTCCGCCACTTGCACCTGTAACTAAAACTTTTTTGTCTTCGTTCATATATTTTCTCCTAATTCAAGTTTGCATTGCAAACTTGTTATGATAAAAACTGACAATATGTCTGGCAGTTTTTATCATGTTTCCTTAAAAAAATTCCGCGTTAGCGGCAACACCGGGGGTGGCATTTTCACGCCGAAGGTGTCATTTCCACACCGAAGGCGATGTAGCCCACCCTGGCGGGCAATTTCATTAATCGCCAAACAAAGCGTGGGCGTCTTCTGTTTCCATTACAGAAATTTTTGCCGTAACGCTTGGCTTTTCGTCACCTTTATTCGCATAAAGCTGACAAATATAGCGATAAACGTGATTTTCTTCATCACGAAAATCTTCGTAAATCTTCATTTGGATTGTTGTCCCATTTTTGAGGTAGCCAACATCCGCCTTGAATTCCATTACCGATAAAATAAAGCCGGGGAGTGGAGTTCGCCCTTTGATTGTGTTCGTAATTCCTGTCAAAGCCGAAATCCCCTGAGCCATAAACTCAAAGCCTGCCCAGGAAGGCACGCCGTCAAACTCCGGCTCATAAAAAATACAATTTTCCGTAATATCATATTCACTTGTGATTGTGTGATTCAAAATATCATGCTGGGTTACACGCGAAAGAAGGAACATTTTTCCTTTGTGAGGAAGATAGTTGATTAATTCATCGTGTTCGATATGCTGTTGAATTTCCATTTATCGCACTCCTATTTTTCCTATTACTGGATTATTTTCCTATTACCAGGCAGGCATTTGCTCCGCCAAAAGCAAAGGAATTTGAAAGACAGATTTTTGCTTTTTTGTCTGATTTGTGATTTTGATCTACAAAATTTAAAACTGGCAATTCCGGATCTTGTTCTCCATCCCAAACCTGTCCTGGTAATCCTACATTATTTACCGCAGAATAGCAAACCGCCAGTTCAAGGGCAGCGGCCGCCCCCAAAGTATGGCCTGTCTCGGATTTGGTCGTAGAAACCGGAACTTTATAATCACCAAAAACCGCTGCCACCGCTTTGGCTTCCATGCTGTCATTAAATTTAGTTCCTGTTCCATGCATATTCACATAATCCACCTGGTCGGGCTTCAAATTTGCCATTTCCATGGCTCTGCGAATTGCTTTTTCTGCCCCTGCCCCGCTTGGATCTGGCGAAGTCATATGATAAGCATCAGCAGATTCACCCCAGCCCAAAAGCTGAACTTTGGTGCCAAAAATATCTTCCTTTGTCAAAATATAAAAAACACCAGCTTCGCCCAGGGTAATTCCATGGCGGTTTTTGCTAAAAGGATTTGTGATTTCAGAAGAAACAGTTTCCAGAGAGTCAAAACCCAGCAAAACTGTATCAGAAGCGATGTCAATTCCACCAACGACGACGGCATCCGCTAAATCTGCCATCAAAAGTTCTGCAGCTTTTATGCTTGCCCCTGCACTGGAAGAACAAGCAGTAGAAAAAGTTGATGCAGGCCCTTTTAGCCCAAATTTTTCGGCAACAAAAGTAGCGACGTAATCAGCACCCTGGATTTCGAGACTGTAATTTTCTGGAAATTCCCCGTCTTTGAAATATTTTTTATGACCGGCTACAGAAAATTCCGTACCATTATCACAAGAACCCACGCAAACGGCAATTCTTTCTGCCCCATATTTTGCTTTAGCCGCCTCGATGTCATTTCCAATCTGATTCAGGGCAGCTTCTTCAATCCTCATAATCCTCATATCATAACGTGCAGAGGACGGTTTTAATTTTTCATCATCAATTCTAGCTGCAAAAAACTCCTGACCGGTCGCAGTTTTTACTTTTTTAATGCCTTTCTGATTTCCGTTCGTAACCGAATCCCACAGTTCTTCCAAAGAAGTACCGGCACAAGACATAACTCCTGGTTTTGAAATAAAAATAGCCATAAAGTTATTCATCTCCTTTTACAAGATTATATTCATAACCTCTAAGATAATTTTTTATATTAATGGAATTGGAATTAATTTCAATTTCTTCTATAAGATTTTGACCATTTTTGATTGTCCGCAGGTAACCATCTTCACCTTCCACCTCAAAAATCAGGCCGGATTTTTCGTAAAGGGATTTCAGGCTTTCAATCTTGTAATAGGCGTTTTGAATATCCAGCAAAATATATTCGGCTTTCAGATTTGCCGGAAAATATGATGATTGATAATCGACTTTTTTGCCATCGTAGGAAATGTTTCCCATATCCGTACCAAAATCATTCAAAAGTGACATAAAAATGCCTTTTTGGTCTGACTGAAAATAAACCAGCAGGCTGAATGTCTGGTCTCCAAAAGAACCGTTCAAAAGCTGGATATTATCTACCGCCCCAGCCATATTTTCTGGTGGCAAAAGATAAACTTTTTTGGTATTTGTGACGTAAACAGGCTCTGTTTTTGGCTGATTGTTTGCCGTCTTGTCCAATTTGTCAGTTCCGTCTAGATTTTTTGTCGTCTGGCAGGAAGCAAAAAGGATTAGAATGATTGAGAGGAGATAAATTGACTTATTTTTCATGAGAATCCCCTTGCGGTAAATCACCTTGCGGGCGGACACTTTCCCCACCTGCCGGTGTTGACTGCCCTTGATTGTCATTTTTTTCACCTTGCGGTTTGCTGTAAAAAAACGAACTCAAATAAGCTGTCGTCAATCCTATCACAATAGAAAGCCCAATCAGATGAACCGGCTGAAAAGAACTCAAAGCCAGAGCCCCGAAAGAAATAATCGTCGTCACAAAAGAAAGCATTGTTGCAAAAGGTTCGAGGATTTTATCGGAACCGGCAGAAGAAGTGTCTTTTTCGTTTTCCATCATATAGATGATGTAGTCCAGCCCAAGCCCAAAAACTAAAATCAGGCCGGTGACGGAGAAAAATTCCAGGTTGATTTTGGAAATAGCAAAAATTGCAACAGGAACCAGGACAATCAGAATTGGAACGGAAATCACTTTTAACGACTGCTTCCAATTGTAGAAGAAACGTAGCATTACAAACATCAGAATATATGCAATAGCAAAGAATTTCAAAACCATGATTGTGAGTTTATCCAAATCTCGGCTAATATCCGCACTCTTGCTGATAAAATGCACGTTCTCGTCAGCATCTGCCAGGGTTTTAAACGAATCATAATTATTTACGTTATTTGGCAGCAAAACTGAATAATATTTTCCGCCAACATAACCAAGCCAGGCAGACGAAATAGAAGATGCCAGATAATCCGGGACATTTCCAGCTTCCATAGAAATATAATCCCCCTCGCTCGCTTCAAAATCCGCCCGCAAAGCGTCCACGCATTCAGGGCCAAATCCCAAAGCTTCCAGCTGATAATCAGCAAGCTGCAAAAGTTTTTCGCTCGCTTCCCTGGACTTTTTCTGACTTGCAATTGAAGGAACAAACAAAGACGTACTCAAATATCCCAATTTTCCATCAGAAAATTCCGCAAAATCTTTTCGGAATTTTTCTTCATTTTCCAAACATTCTTCTTCACTATCCCCACTCACCAGATACCAGCCGGACGGTGCATACTGAATAATTTTGTAGGCTTCAATTTCATCAGATTTGATTTTTCCTTCGGCAACGTAAAGCGAAAGAAGATTGTTTTTCACTTTTACGTTTTTGCGGCAAATCACAATTGAAAGAATTGCAAAAAGGAACATTGACACAATCATAATCGGGCCAACAAATTTATTCTGGGTAATTTTGGCAAATTTTGTATAAAATCTGACTTGTTTTAATTCCCGCACACCTTTTGGCAGGGAAATTCTTGGATAAATGGCGATTGTCGTCAAATAAGAGCTGATCAAACCGACAAGACAGAACAAAGACATTTGTTTAAGAAGTGCAAATGGAGCAAAAAGGAGGATTGCAAAACAAATTCCTGTCGAAATTATGGCCATGGTCAAGCCTGGCAAAAGATGATTTCTGATTTCAATTCCAGAATTAAGCTGAGGATTGCCTGCCCAGTGGGTAAAATAATGCAAACTGTAGTCAATGCATGAACCTATCAGGGAAGTTCCAAAAACCAGGGTGATGATGTGCATATTTCGGAAAGTTGCAAGGGTCGCCAAAAATGCCACTGCAATTGAAATAAGAATTGAGCCAACCGAAAAGAGCAGAGGCTTTGCAGATTTATAAACCAGCAAAAGGATGATGATAACAGCCAGCAGGGAAACGGTCGAAATTACGGAAATCTCCCTCGAAGCCGACGTTGAACTTTTGTGAGAATGGTAGGGAGTGCCGGAATAGACAAAGCGGGTATTTTCATCAGCAAAAGAATTACAGGTATCGTAAATTTCGGTGACGCCGTTTGATTTTGCCGCCAGTTTACTTCCTTTTTTGCTCAAAACGCCCCTCACCATAACATACCACTTGCCTTCATATTCAGATGCAAGAACTCCATCTTTCAAGGTCATGGCAGTTCCAGAACTTTGAATTGCAGCAAGGTAGGTCGTAAGATTATGTTCCGTCAGCATAAAAGGGTCGGTGTCCAGATTATCCAGAGGTAGCATTGTAAAACCGCCATAAGCCTGAGCAAGAGCGTTAGTTGCAAAAGCCTCCGCATCAGCATTTATCTGATTTACAGTTTCCTCATCCAAAAGATTCCAGCGATATTTATAAAGAAAATCCGTAACATCGGTCAAAGATTCCATGTCGTTGTACAAAGAAAGGGAAACAAAATTGTCGCTGCCAGAAAGTTTATCATAAACTGCAACGGCGACTTTTTTTGCTTCTTCAAATTTGGGATTGGAAACAAGGATAAAAACATTTTGGCCGGTGATTGAAGTCATTTTCTCATCAGCCTGTTTGACAGAATCCATGGCAAAAGATTTTGGAATTAAATTGAACAAATCAGAATCAATTTTTACCTGATCATGAAAAAATACAAAAATAAATAGAAAAAAGGCAAAAATGCCTAAATGATAGACAAGCCAGACCGCAAGTGTCTGTTTTCCCGAAAGATTACTTAACCGTAAAGTTCGCTTTTTCATCTTCTGTCAGCTCCTTTGGATATTTTTGATTTGAAAACTCGTATCGAATTTTGTTATTTGAAGTTTCAAGTAATTCTAGTGATTGGAGAGTGATTTGAGTCCCCACGCCAATTGCCTCACCAGGGCCCGCGTTTTTGCCACCACCGCCAGCCTTGTCATCGGCAGCCTTGACACCAGGGCCCGCATTTTCCACTCCGCCCCTTCCCGAAAGCACCAGACTTTTCATAACAGACGCAATCGTGGCATCTTTTGGTGTGAGGATGATTGTCCAAACTGGCTCTCCGCCCGCCGCAATTGCCCCCTCAGTGGCATTTTGACCGCCCTGGAGGGGATTTTTACCCTCGCCAAGACCTTCATCACCAAATTCCACAGTAAAATGCTTATTCAGTTCTGCAGAATCCCCGGCAAAAACCGACCGCAAAGTTGACGCAATATTCTGAAAAATCTGATTGTCCGCCCCATTCATTACCGACTGCTTTCCATTCGCAGCCGTCTGAATCATAGCCGACTCGGTAACCACAAGACTTGACGGAAAAGGCTTCAAAGTTTTCCACATAATTCCGTAAGGCGAAATTATAAAATTGCCCGAAGATTTCAGCTGGCGGCCATTGGCATTTATAGTTTTAATCTGGACAAAATCGCCAGTTGTAACAGGATTTTTTGCCAGCCCGCTGCAAATTTTCTGCAGGGTCAAAGACTGACTAAAGCCACACCAAATAAAAATCTCCATCAAAATAAAAAATAAGCCAAGTTTCTTCATATTTATGTTCATTGTAAGTCCCCGTCTCCAGGATAATTTGCACGCCCACAAGGGAATTCGCAACCCAATCAGGCAAATTGCCCGCCCCCAAGGCAATTTCCCCGCCACCTAGGCAATTCTCACGCCCGCCAGGGCAATTCTCACACCCACCCAGGCAATTCATACGCCCACCTAGGCAAATCTCCCAGTTCCAAGGCAATTTGCCCACCGCCAGGCATTTCGCCCGTCACAAACCAATCTCCTTATTCACTTTCATCCTTACCTTCCAAATTCCAGAAATTAAAAAAGTTATACCACTGATAAGGATACAAATTCGCATATTTTTCCAGTTTATCAATAAATTCTTCGCACAAACCTTCGATTTTTATCTGACGTTCGCTGCGACTAATCGTCTCAAAATCAATTTTAGATTTTTCAATAAAGATTTTGTATTTTGGACTAAAAATCGACATCCGACTTCTAAGCCCGAACATATAATAAACCGGAGCTTTCATCAAAAATGGCAGCAAAAAAGACCCGTAAGGAAAAGGGGCTGGCTTGCCAAGGAATTTTTTCACAATCACCTTGTCACGAGCATGTGCCGAAGTTCTGTCCCCAGCCAAAATCACAAGCCCGCCTTTTTCAACTGTTTCATTCAAAATATCAATCGTTTCCACGCCAATATTTGCCGCATCTACAATATTAAAAGAAACTTTTGGATTAATACTTTTCAGGGTTTTGTTAAACTGTTCCGTAGAATTCAACTCCATCACAACCTGAACTGGAACTTCCCGACCAACCATATTTGTGTTGATTTCCGAAAGACTTCGCATCAGTTCCATATTTCCCAGGTGAGAAGTCAACAAAATAGCCCCATGAACTTCTTCCAGCTGGGCAAAAAGCTGCTTTATATCATCATTTTGATATTCAATTCGGTTAAATTTTACCTGTCCCATCCACCCCTGCAATTTTTCCAAAATACACAGTGAAAACGAAAGAATTTGTTGATAGGAACTCACATGACGAGGATTTTTTCCACCAGAATATTCCCGCAACTGATTTTGAAATCGCAGAGATTCCGTTCTAGCCCGCTTTGAAAAAATCAAATAAAAAAAACTTACAGGATAAATTAATGCCCGAACAAGCGGTCCCGGAAGATGGCGAAAAAGCAAGAGAAGGAATTTCAAGGGCCTATTTGTTTTTACTACTTCTTTTTCATCAGCCCAATGTATCAGATCTTCTTCAACCATATAATGTAATCACCTTTTTCCCAGCGGGGCGAATCACCTTACACCTTGCCCCGCAACGCCCCATTTTTCTTTCTAGCCAAAATCCATGGCCAACGAATCAACAAGCCCAAACAGAGCCTTGTGTATGTTCCCGAAATACGCATATTATCCCTAAAAGCTCGGAAATTTGAAATTCCATCTTCTGGATAAAATACTTTTACAGGTTCAGAAATTACTGGAACGCCCAGCCAATAAAGATGCACCAGAATATCAATATCGTAGCCCATCCTGCTGTCAATGTAAGTTGGACCATCAATAATTTTCATATAAGGAACTACAGGATAAATTCTAAAACCAATGAGAGCGTCTACTATATCTTTTGAAAGAGTTACCAGGTGAATCCAGGCATTTGCAAATTTTCTGGCTTTTACCCGAACTTTTGGTGCAGATTCATCATATTCCGGGTAACCACAAATAACCGCTTCAGGATTTTTCTCTGCCATTTCCAAAAAATATCCAACCTGCCCGACATCGTGCTGGCCATCGGAATCAACCTGGAAGATGTGGGTAAGTCCCATTTCATTCGCCTTTCTGACCCCATCTTTCATGGCTTTACCTTTTCCGCCATTTTTTGGACGCGTTACAAGGGTAACCAAGGGATATTCCTGGGCAACATCGGCTATAAAAGCCTTGTTTTTATCATCATTACCATCATCAACAACGACAATGGGCAAATTATATTGCAAAAGATTTTTTACCACAGATTCCAGAACAGAACCATGCTTATAAACAGGAATTACAAAACCACATTTTATTTGCGAAATTTCAGACATTAGACCCTACCACTACTCCGAAAGCACGTTAAAAGTACCCGAAGAATAAACTTTTCCTTCAACATTTGCATCTGCAAGATTAAATGTCACAGAAGATTTTTCCACATTGTGCTTCAAATCCAGGTGGATTTTGGTGTCGGGCCTGATTGGTGCAGAAAATTTAATTCGTTTGATACTTGGAACCCATCTCTGAGTTCCAAAATATTTTCTTGAAAAGCGAGTTACAACTTCAAACTGAGCAACAGCCGGGAGCAATTTATACTCCGGAAAATGTCCATCAAAAAAATCTGATGAAGCCGGAATCACAAACTCCAGGCTAAGCTGATTTTCTTCTTTTGAAACAACTTTTTCATCTACAATATCGTGCAAATTCGCTTCTTTCATTTCTTCACCTTTTTTTTATTCCTTGTCGTTTTCAAACAAAGCCATAATTTCCAGCTTATGTTTTTTTCCCTGCACATCAACAGGAATTTTGTCTATAAAACGCCATTTTTTTGGAATTACAACATTTTCAAAATATTTCATCAAAAAGTCATGGAAATAGCGATTTATAAGATATTTTTCCGTATTTTCAAACTTTTTGCGGCCTTCTCCATTCAAAACTACAGCGGCAGCCAGATACTGGCGGACATCACTTGCCATAGCCACAACTTTTACATCCCCTACAAGACCTGTTTCCAAAATCCTGTTTTCGACTTCTGTCATAGAAATGCGTTTTTCTTCTATTTTTACGATCGAATCTGAACGACCTTTCAAAAGAAAACGACCATCTTCCTGGAACTCAGCCAAATCGGCAGTTGCAAAACCTTCCGGATTTTTGATGTAAGGCGAAATAATCCTCAGACAGCCGTCCTCACCAAGCCACAGTTTAGCATTGTCAAAAGGAGTCCACAAAAGTCCATCCTTATTCTGCTGGCGGTAGGCAATTCCCGAAGTTTCTGTAGAACCATAAACTTCCATCGGGAAAAAGTTGAATAATTTTCCACACTGAACGGCCAGTTCAGGGCTTACAGCTCCGCCCGAAGTAAAAATCCAGATATTTTTCATATCAAGTTTATCTTCAACTTCCACAGTTCGTTTTAAAAATGCCGGGGTTGCAATCAAAATATAAGTTTCATCTGTCATTTTTTCAAATTCTTCAGGAAATTCGACGCGGTGACGGCGGAATGGAGTTCCTAAAGCAAATGGCAGGGTAATTCCAAACAAAAATCCGTAAATATGATGCTGGCTTACGGAAGTCACCAGTTTTCTAGAAACAATTTCCTGTCCCCATTTTTTGATTACAAAAGCATTATCTTCTTCAAATTCTTTCATTCTCTGAGGGACAGCTTTTGGCTTGCCAGTTGAACCGGAAGTAAAAAGGAAAATCCTTGTTTCTTCGCCATCAATTTTGGGACAAGTTCTGTAATAATCTTTATCAGGAATTGGCGAATTTTCAATAATATCACAAATAGACTTTGCACCGTCGGCTTTCTGGTCTGTGATAAATTCCATACCAGGCTTTCGGATTTCTGACATAAAGTTTTCGCTGATATTCTGGGTAAGATATGCGGCTTTTTTACACTGGAGCAGGGCAATAAAAGTACACAAAAAATACCAGTAATCTTCACAATGCAAAATATACTCATCAGCAGGATTTGCCTCGATAATTTTTCGCATTTTTGCAGTATCAATCAAAAAATCTTTCCAGGTTTTATAAACTTTTTTAGACCAGATTTCATCATAACAAAGGATGTAATCATCTTTTCTAGAATCAGCAGTAAATTTTGTAATTGGATATGCCTTTATCATTTTTCTATCAACCAGCTTTCTGATAATAAACTCTACAACAAACAAAATGCCCATAAGGACATAGGAAATTCCGCCATTGTAAACCGCCCAAACTTCCCGGGCTTTTTCTGGCGAAAGACCAAAAATCTTATCTGCAAATGTCGTGCAGGCAGCCACAGTGCCATTCAAAATAAAAAAACAGCACCAGACTATAGTAACTTTTTTGCAGTAGGCTTTTACCTGATTTTCGTAATTAGAACCAATGATTTTTTTATCAGCAAGAGTTGCAAATCGAAAGATGATATTTGGTTCAAAGAACAAGGTAGAGCCAAAAACTACAAGGAAAGTCCCACTGATTACAACCGAATAAAGTTTTAAGAAAATCTCTTTTCCGGTTATAAAACAAAAAAGACCGGCTGCCAGGAAAAGTGCAGAACGGAGCAAGGTTTTCCAGTCCAGTTTCTTCTTTTCTCCATTTTCACCAGTCTTTTTATTTCCTGTAGCACTCAAAAAGAAAGCAGCCGCCAAAGCAATCATACACAAAGAAACAATCTTTGTATCAACCTTGAGCACTACCAGCAAGGTAAACACAAGGATTGGATAAGCAGCTGCTATCACATAAAAAAGAGCCTTAAGGAACTTTTTCATTATTATTTTTTATGCCATATAAGGAACAAGAGCATCAACTACATCCTGAACAGTTTTTACTGTCTTGAAGATTGATGGATCTACATTTCCTTTATCAGCTGGCATGAATTCCTTCATTTTTACGATAAGGTCAATTGAATCGATTGAATCCAAATCCAAATCATCACCCAAAAGTGCATCTGGAGTAACAGTATCTTCATCAAGTTCAAATTCAGATACCAGAATGTTCTTTAATTTTTCAAAAATTTCATCTTTAGACATTTTTTTCTCCTTAATAAGTTAGTCTAATTTTGTTTTCAAAATTACCTCTAAAAATTGCAATTTTTAGAGGTTCCCTTTTGCTTTTTCAGCTGTAATATATTCAGCCAATGCATTTACAGAAGCAAAATGCTGTTTATTTTCTCCGCTTTCTGCGGAAAATTTAATGCCAAATTTTTTCTTCAAGGCCACACCAAGTTCAAGTGCGTCTATTGAATCTAATCCAAGTCCTTCTCCAAAAAGCGGGTCTTCATCAACAATGTTTTCCGGCTTAATGTCTTCGAGCTGGAGAGAGGAGATTATAACTTCTTTAATCTCTTGCTTTAGTTCGTCCATTTCCTCTTTTCCCTAACGTTTTAATAGTGGTAATGAGCAACAATTCTATTGGAATGTGTAAAATTATGCAATATATGGAGATTTTTGTTTGAACATATTAGAAAACTGATGAAAAATATGCAAATCGTTACATTTTCTTACTATTTTTTACTCTGTCTTGAAAAATCACAAAATATAGTATAATTTAAGGGCATCTCTAAAAAATCATCTTTGATGTTTTTTTAGAGCCTCCCTTAAATCATTATTTTCTTTACTAATGGAGATGAAAATGGATTCTTCTTA
>CAVFQN010000057.1:0-9873 GCA_963624615.1 Treponemataceae bacterium
CCTGTTTTTTATGTTTGTTTTTCTCAGCCGGTTCAGCCTTTATCTGCCCTTAATCAGCCTTCTCAAAGTGTCACTTCTGATTTTGGTGAAATTATGAAAATTGAGCCTGAACTAAAGGGAAAATTCCGCTGGTACAGCACAAAAATGCTTGCCTTTGAATCCTCAGAACCTGCAAATCCTGCTCAAAAATATAAAATTTCTGTAAAATCCGATTTAAAAGCCTTGAGTGGGGCAAAACTGGCCGGACAAAATGTTTTTACAACAAAAGTAGCCAACCTGGAGATGAAAAATTTTTATGCCGGTTATATTGGCGATGGTGAATTTTATTACGGCTGGCAAACTGGAATTATTCCGGATTATGCTTCAAGATTTTACGTAAGGCTTAATTATCAGGTTACGGAAGATATTTTAAAAGAGGCTCTGACCGTAAAAATTGATGATAAAAACAGAGATTTTGGACTTGAGCCGGATTATAATACTCAGACTTTTCCTTACAGCAACGAAAAAGTCCAGTGCGATGAAAGCCAGAAAAAATCCAACTCATTTATCGTAAAAATTACTGGCGACATTCCTTATGGCAAAGAAGTTTCCGTTATGCTTGGGGAACAAAAAAAATCTTACGAAACATTAAAGCCTTTTGTTTTGAATTCTGTCAGTAAAATGACGGAAGTTTCCAGCGAGGGGCAGCAAAATCCTATTTCCCTGAATTTTAATATTCCTGTAGACCAGAATACGATTTCTGAAGGAATTTCCTTTGATTTCGATTTCAAAATTACGGAAAAAAATTACCAGGTGGAAGGTTCGACCTTAAAAATCTTTAATCTTCCTGTTAATAAAAACGAAAAACACTATCTGAAAATCAATAAAGATAAATTAAAAGATATTTACGGCCAGTCTTTTGATGCCAGAATTGGCGACCGTTTTTCAACTGATTACGGAAAAGAAAAATCCCAGTATGATTTTACTGTTTCGCCTCCTGCTTCTTATGCAAAATTCCTTGATTCTGGTTCTGTGATGCTGGAAGCCCAGTTTCCTCACAAAATCTTTTTTGAATATCAAAATATTAATCCTGGTTCAAAATATCTTCTTTCTAAAAAAGATTTTCCTTTGAACAATAATTTTTCTTCTATTGGTGATTATGAAGTTAAAATTGACGCCCAAAAAGATGACCTCCGCCATTTTGAAGAAATAGACCTTGAACCTTATCTAAATGAAAGCGGCTACGGTTTTGTAAAATTTGAAGCCCAGATTTTAAAAGACTATTACGTTCCATCAAAAAATGCCTGGCTGCAGGATCAGGAACAAAATGTCATGAATATCCAGGTTACCAATTTGGGGGTAACTGCGAGAATTGGAATTAACCGGGCCGTCATTTTTGTCACAAATCTTTCTGATGGAAAACCGGTCGAAGGGGCCGAAATTCAGCTTTTGAATGTCAGTGATAGTTGCGTTAATGGTGATATTACTACAGAAAAGCGATTTACCGATAAAACAGGGCTTTGTGTAATTGATTATACGGAAGATGAATTTAATCAGATAAAATCTGTAAAAAATACCTACGAGGTCAGAGAAAAAATTGCAGTAAAAGTTACAAAAGGTGATGACTGTGCAATGTTTGTTCCAAACAGTCACTGGGCAAATCGTTATGGCGGCGTTTATACAGGTTCTTTGCCTGAGGCGGCAGAAGAAAAGCAGCGGACTTTTATGTTTGTTGACCGCGGGCTTTACCGGCCAGGCGAAACGGTAAGTTTCAGGGGAATTGACAGAACCCAGTCTCTAGGCCAGCTGGCCATTCCAACAGGGCGCTACGAAATCTGGTTTACGGAAGGTATTTGGAACGGCAAAAAAATTGGCGAAAAAGAGATGGGGACTCTTTCCGATAGCGGCGGATTTTACGGAACTTTCAAATTGCCGGACGATATAGAACCTGGTACTTATCTTTTAAATTATTCACGGGGACTTGGTAATCAAACAAAGGCTTACGGCGGTTCTGCCCAGATTACCTTTACAGTTGCAGAATTTACTACCTTAAAATTTCAAGCCTCTACCGAAATTCCAAAAATCACTTACTACGCTGGTGACAGAATTAATGCCAGCGTTTCTGCTGATTATTTGACTGGCGGTTCACTTTCTTCTGCGGAATATTCTTCTGTTTGCTACAGTCAGCCGGTAGTTTTTGCTCCGGAATCTGCAGAAACAAAAGATTATACTTTCGGACCAAAGCTTGATTATTCTCCTAGAAATTATTATTCAAATGAGGACGGAAAACTCAACACGGAAGGCAAGGCAACTGTTGGTTGTAAAACTTCAAAAATTAAAGATGGTAAAACTTTAAGTTACAGAATTTCTACGACCGTAAAGGATATTACAAATCAGACAATCACAACAAATGCTAGTGTTATGGTTCACCCCGCACAGTTCTATATCGGGCTGAAACGTAAAACTTCTGGTTTTGAAGAAAAAGGCAAAGTCCTTGAAATTGATTATCTTCTTGCAAGCCCTGACGGTAGTCTGCTTTCTGATTCATCAGCAAAAAAGACCGGCAATTTGTCTTATAAACTTTCTCACACAGAATGGAAATATGTAAACGAAAAAAGCGTTTATGCTTCTGTTTATACCCGTTATGTCAGTGAAAAAGTTATTGATGAAGAAGGTTCTATAAAGCTTGATTCGGCTTCCGGCTCTGTAAAATTTACTCCGGCAAATGCTGGCTGGTACACTCTGGAAGTTACCGGTTATGACAGTAAAGAAAATCTTGCAAAAACCGAACTTTCATTCTATGTTTCTGGTGCCGGGGCTTCCTGGTACGAAAGTTCTGAAAATATAAGCCTTACAGCATCGCAAACTATGTATAATCCTGGCGATAAAGCCCAGATTTTGCTGCAAAGTCCGCTTCCTGAAGGGGATTATCTGATTACGGTTGAACGCGAAGGTATTTTCAGTCAGGAAATCAGGCATTTTGAAGCAAACACGACAACTTTTGAAATCCCGATTTCTAAAAATTATGTGCCGGTTGTTTATGTTTCTGTTTCTTCTTATTCTGTGCGAAAAGGTTATCCGACCTATCAGTATGGCGAAGTTGATTTGGACAAGCCAAAGGGATATTACGGAGCAGTTCCTTTGTTCGTAAATACCCAGGTAAAGGCTTTTTCTGTAAAAATTGATTGTGACAAGCCGACTTACAAGCCTGGCGAAGAAGTTGAAATTAAATTGACTGCGACAAAAGGAGGACTTCCGGTAAAAAATGCTGAATTAACCTTGATGGCAGTTGACCGCGGAGTTCTGGATTTAATCAACTACCACGTTTCCAATCCTATTGATTATTTTTATTCAAATTCTTTCTATCCTCTTTGTGTGCAGGGTGGGGATTCCCGGGCTCTTTTGATGGATCCTGTAACCTACAGTGTAAAAAATCTTGCGGGCGGAGATGCTGCTATGGCTGCCGAAGAATCAAAAGACGAGGAGCGAAAAGATTTCCGGCCGACCGCGGTATTTGAGCCGGTTCTTGTGACTGACGAAAACGGTCAGGCTGTTTGTCATTTTACAATGCCAGACAGTCTTACAACTTACAGAATTACGGCTTTTGGCGTAAATAATGATTTATTTGCCCTGCAGGAAGATGAAGTAAAAGTTCAGAATCCTGTGAATGTTTCTGTGGTTAAGCCTTTAAAACTCAGGGAACGCGACACTGCCGAAACTGGAGTTTTAATTACAAACCTTCATAAAGACGGACTCAAAGTTGAAGTGAGCCTGGACGTCTCCGGGGCAGAAAATGTTATTTCTGATACAGGGAATGGACTGGCTGTCGTTCCTGGTTCTGCATTTGTTGATGGGGAAAATAAGAGAAGCGTTTATGTTGCGAGTGGTGATTCTGCCGTAGTTTATTTTGACCTTGCCGCCCAGAAAGAAGGTAGGGTCGAATTAAAATTCCACATAAAATCAGATGTTTTGAACGAAACAATCACAGACACTATCCCAATCGAAAAAACTTACGTTTACGAAAAAGTTGCCACGACCGGAAGTCTTTATTCTGGTGATAAAGAAGCTTCTGAAAAAATCATAATTCCTGGAATTGCGAAAGACGGACGGGGCGACCTGGAAATTACCCTTGACGCCACAAGACTTGGACTTTTGGGTGGCGGCGTAAATTACCTTTTTGATTATCCTTACGGTTGTATTGAACAGCAGACTGCAAGACTTTTGCCTCTGGTTGCTTTTGATGAATATATTGACGTTTTCGGACTTGATAGCAAAGTCAAAAATGTCAGAAATCTTGTCTGCAATTATATGAAGGAAATTGCAAAAACTCAGAAATCTAGTGGTGGCTTTCCTTACTGGCCGGATTCTTCTTACGAAAATCTTTTTGTAAGTATGAGGGTTTTAAATCTTTATCAGCTGGGCCTTGAACGCGGTTATACAAAGGCGGAACTTGCAATCAATGCTGATAGTCTGATGGATTATATTTTTAATCAGCTGATGGAAGATTCAAATATCAGTTACAGCAATTATACTAAGGTTCTGGCCTGCTATTATCTTGCAAAAGCTGGCAGAACCGGTCTGGATAATGTCCTGGATTCTCTTTATAAAGACCTTGATAATCAGACACTTTCAAATATTGCCTATATCGGGCTTGCATATTTTGAAAAAGGGGATTCTGAAAAGGTTGAAAAATGTCTTAAGATGATAAAACGTTATCTTGTGCCTTCAAATCGATCTGTTTCTATCACCAAAAAAGACGGGGATTATGATTTCTGGGAAAATGAAAACGGCAAACTGGCAGTTTTGTTAAAATTCCTTGTCATGAATAATCCTGAAGATGAGATGGTTGACCGCATCATTTATACTTTGATGAATAAGCAGAGAAGGGGATACTGGCAAAATACCGTAACGACCGCCAATGTTCTGGACGCTTTTTATACCTACATCAAAGAAAGAAATCTTGACGAAACTGATTTCCAGACCAGCGTAAAACTTGACGGCAAAGAAATTATGACCGGTGATTTTAATGGCGTGGATGCAAAAGCAAAAACTTTGACATTCCCATTTGAAGAATCTCCTTTGTCTGATTTAGTGCGTGATAAAAATCTTGATTTGTCATTTACAAAAGACGGCAATGGCAATTTGTATTACACAACAATGATGACTTACGCCTTGCCGGACGAAAATCAGGCGGCAAGAAACGAAGGCGTTAATCTTAAGTTTGAAATCTGGGATTATGAAACTGAAGAATTGATGAATCCTGAAAATGCTGCGACAAACGAAATAAAACTCGAAAGTGGCAGACTTTACAAGGCGACCGTTACACTTTCTTCTATCAGAAATCTTGATTATCTTGCTTTGCGGACTCCTCTTCCTTCCGGGGCAGAAATTCTGGATTCAACTTTTGTGACTACCGGCGACGAAGGGCAAATCCAGCAGACAAGTTCATCTTACTGGGGACATAGAATTTCCAACAAGACAATTCTTGCCAACGAAATTCAGTTCTTCTGGGATAATTTCAGTACCGGCGAGACTAGTGTAACCTTTACATTCCGAGCTGCAAGGCGGGGAGTTTATCCTTTGCCACCGGCCCAGGCTGAATGTATGTATGAGCCGGAAATTTTTGGCAGAAGCAGCGGTGCCCTGGTTGAAATAAAATAAGAAATAAAATAATGACTAAAAAGCGTAAAATTATAATATTTTCCTCGATTCTTGCATTTTTTCTTCTGATTTTTATGATTTTGCGCTTTTCGCCTTATCCTCAGCTGGAAGCCTTAAAAAATCAGGCTTACAGTACAAGGATTTATGATAAAAACGGGAAAATCATTCAAATTCTTGCACTGGAAGACGGTCTCCGCCGGGAATGGACTCCGCTCCGGCAAATTCCAAAAGGAGTTCAAAAGGCTTTTATTGCGGAGGAGGATAAGAGGTTTTATTTTCATAATGGAGTAGACCTTTTTTCTATTTCCGGGGCCTTTTTTCAGAATTTTTCTTCAAAAAAAATTGTTCGTGGGGCGTCCACAATTTCAATGCAGCTTGCAAAAATCATTGAGGCAAAAAATCCTCCTGTAAAATCTACCCAAAACCGATTTTTGACGAAAGTGAAAGACGCCGTTAACGCCTTCCGCCTTGAAGCCCGGCTCAGCAAAAAACAAATCCTCGAACTCTATTTAAACACCCTGCCATTCGGTCTAAATACGGAAGGGGTAACTTCCGCAGCCAGGTCTTTTTTTTCGGCAGAATTAAACCAGCTGACAGAAAATCAGATAAAATGCCTTGCCGTAGTTCCCCGCCGGCCCGCCCTCTACAATCCTCTTTTAAATCCACAAATGTGTGCCGAGCGGGCGGGCGTGCCTGTAGAAAATCCAAAGCCTTATTCTTATCCCTTTTACGCTCCGCATTTTGTGGAAAATTTGAAAAAAAATTACGAAAAACTTCCGCCAGAAATTCATACTTCCCTTGATTTAGACTTGCAAAACTATGCCGAAAATATTTTGCGAACCGCTATGGTAAATGCCCGCGACGCCAGAATCGCAAATTCAGCTCTTTTGCTGCTTGATAATTCTACCGGTCAGGTGCTTTCCTGGATTGGTAATTCTGATTGGTTCGATCAGGAAAATCATGGCCAGATTGACGGCGTAAAGGCAAAAAATCAGATGGGAAGCAGCATGAAGCCCTTTTTGTATGCAATGGCCCTGGAAATGAAAGACGACGCCGGCCAGCCTCTTTATACACCTGCCACAATTCTTTCTGATATTCCCCTGGAATTTGGCGGCGAAAATTCTTACATCCCTTCAAATTTTAATAACCGCTACAATGGACCGGTGCGGTTAAGAATTGCCCTTGCTTCCAGCCTGAACATTCCCGCCGTTGAACTTTTGAATAAAATCGGTGTTGAAAATTATCTTCAAAAACTTTACAAACTTGGTTTTGAATCTTTAAAGCAGGGGGGAAAAGAGGCGGATTTAGGCCTGGCTCTTGGGGCTGGCGAAGTTTCTTTGGAAGAAGAAGTTTATGCTTTCAGCGTTTTTGTCCGCGACGGCAAAGATTTTAATGACAATCAGATTTACGAAAAGGACGCAGCCCGCCTGATTTGCTCAATTCTTTCAGATTCTTCTGCAAGGGTTTTGGGATTTGGTTACAGCCAGACCTTTCAGACGGATTATCCTTCCATTTTTAAAACCGGGACGGCAAATCAGTATCAAAATATTGTTGCCCTTGGAGCTACAAAAAATTACACGATTGGAGTGTGGATGGGGAATTTTGAAGGTCAGACGGTTGTCGGTAAGACAGGCTCTTCCCTGCCGGCCTACGTTGCAAAACAGGTTCTTGATTTGCTGGAAAAAAATAAAAATCCCCAGGATTTGCAATTCCCAGAGCCTGAAAACTGGAAAAAAGCGAAAATCTGTTCACTTTCTGGTATGAAAGCTGGCAAAAACTGCCCTGCTACAGTTATGGAATACCTTTTTGCTGGTGATAATGATGATGATAATGCAGAAAACAAAGAGATTTGTACCTGGCACCGCCAAAAAAATGATAAAAATGATGGGAAAAATTCCACAGTCGAGGTTATTTACCCGTCGGAATTTCAAAACTGGGCTCTGCTTTATGATTTAGATTTGAATCTGAATTACAATTCCACGCCTTTGACCATAAACAGCCCAAAAAATGGTTCGATTTTTTATTATTCGCTGGAAAATACGGCCAGCCAGGCAATAAAAGTTGATGTGACCGGCGGAATTTCTGATTTTCTGGAAGTTTTTTATGATGAAAAGCCATTTTTGACAACGGAAAGGCCATTTTCATTTTTTCTTCCGGTCGAAAAAGGCAGACACAAAGTTACTGTGAACTGTGCAAATGAAAGCCAAGGCCTGGAATTTGTGGTTTATTGATTTTGCGTTAGCGATGTGAAGGGCGCCAAAGGCGGCCACCGCAGCGGAGCCGAAGGCGCAGCGAGGAGGCTGGAGCGATAGCGGAACCCGTAACGTAGCGACGGCTTTGCCGGAACGCCCTAATAAAAAGATTTGAGTTTGATATTATGAGCACTTAATAGTATAATAGTTTATATTTTCAAAGTTACCTCTAAAAATTGCAATTTTTAGAGGTTCCCTTAAATATAGGAATAATATTATGAATTATGCTGTTAGTTCTTTTTTGTCACGTCACAATTTCGTAAATCATGTTGATGTATTATCTGTTGCTCAGGCTATTCTTGATGATATGGGCAAAGGTCTCAGAAAGGAAAAGTCAAATCAAGATATGATTCGCACTTTCTGTAATCCTCCTGCTTCTTCTGCCAAAGGTAAATCTGTAATTGTAATTGATGCTGGCGGAACAAATTTCCGCTCTTGTCTGGTTACTTTTGACGATGCTGGCCAGCCTGTCATTTCTGATATGGAAAAAACAAAAATGCCAGGGGTTGAAAAAGAACTTTCCAAAGTTGAATTTTTTGAACAGTTTGCAAGAAATCTTGAACATTTGAAAAATAAGGCTGATCGAATCGGTTTTTGTTTTTCTTATCCTATGGAAATTAAAGAAAATGGTGATGGCGTCCTCCTTGGTTTTTCAAAAGAAGTAAAAGCTCCTGAAGTTGTCGGTTGCGAAATCGGAAAATGTCTGAAAGAAGTTTTGATTGCCCATGGCTGGAATTCTATCAAACGCATTACTATGTGTAATGATACAGTTTCTGCCTTGTTGGCTGGAGCTGCTTGTGCTTCTGATGGAGATAAATATTCATCATATATCGGATTTATTTTGGGAACAGGTATGAATGCTGCTTATCTGCAGCCTGATTGTGATGAGTATAAAATCAAAAAACAGATCATTGTTTGTGAAAGTGGAAAATTCCTGGATGTTAATCGTTCTGATTTTGATATTGCATTTGCAAACACAACAAATAATCCTAATGCTTTTTACCTTGAAAAACTTTGTTCCGGGGCTTATTTAGGACCTCTTTCCTGGTATGCTTTGCAGGCTGCTGCAAAAGACGGCCTTTTTTCTAAAAAAACTGAAGATGCAGTCTTAAAATTGGGAATGCTTACTTTAATCGAAATGGATAAATTCCTTCACGGCCCTTACAATAAAGATTGTTCATTGGGAAAAATCATTGCCGAAATTGCAGATGACGAAGATGCAGACAGAATTTTCCAGATTCTTAATGCAATTGTTGAGCGTTCTGCCCGCTATTCTGCTGCAATTCTTACCGCCTGTGCAATTCAGACTGGAAAAGGCAAAAATGCAGCCCAGCCAATTTGCATTTTGTGTGATGGAACGACATTCTTCAAAACTTATAAAATCAAAGAGCGGGTAAACGCTTACCTTGATGAAGTTTTGACAAAACAACTGGGAATCAACTGGAATATTGTTTCTTGTGATAATGATATTACTTTGGGAACTGCAATTGCCGGTTTAATTGACTAAAAAAATTAGGGGAATAGAGGGGCTTTATGTCATTTAAGAAGAGTTTAGGAAAAACTTTTGTCCTTTTAATCATTATTCTCATTCTGATAGTGGGAGGATTACTCTGGTTTGATTACCTGGGTGTAATCCATGTAAAATCAATTTTTTCTCCACTGTATACTTTGATGCATAAAGACCCTCAAACTTCTGCAACTGCCACCCAGACAAAACCTCTTGTTGCAAATCTTGATGAAGACCGCCTGCTCAAACAGCGTCAGGCCCTGGATATTTACAAAGAAGAACTAGATAAACGCCAGGCTGATATTGAAGCTGTTGAAAAACAAAATGAACAGGTTTCGGCAGAACTTGCTGAGCGTGAAAAAAATCAGGAAGAAAGAGAAAAAACATTTAACTCGACCGTAAAAAAATACGATGATAAGAATATAAACGTTGAACAGATTGCTAATAATCTGAATGGTATGACACCACAGGCAG
>CAVFQN010000058.1:0-3352 GCA_963624615.1 Treponemataceae bacterium
GACCAGCCTCAATCTGATAGCGAAAATCAAATCCAAAATGCAAAAACCGGCGACCAGGAAAATTCTGATAAAACTGACGAGAACCTGCCCCAGGACGAATTTTTCTCCCAGGAAAATGACCAGGACGAAGTTGAATCGCTGGAACTTACAGAAAACACTACAGACGATGTTCAGGAAATTGATGATAATGATGATGATGATGACGAATCTGAACTTATAGTTGAAGAAGAAGAAATTATCCCATCACGCAAAGTTACCATGAAAAAACAAGAATATTTAGATATTACCTACCCGGGCAAAGGCTGGATTTATATGGGAATAACCGACGGTTCAAAAGATTTGACTTATTATGGCAGAAAACTTGGCACCGAAAATACAAAATTCACCTTACAGGCTAAAAATTCTGGCACAAAAATAGTGCATTTTTACAAAAACGATGCTTTAACCGGTAATTATATTGATGATTATATTGAAATTGAAATTTTAAATGAAAAGGGGTCAAACAAAACTCATATTGAAGTTCCGGAATATAAACAGCCTTCCCCAAAAAAGGCGAAAAAAACTGTAGTCACGCAAACAGAGGCCCCGGCAGCTCCATCAGCTTCCCCAGCAGCCGATTCATCTCAGGGAAGCCCGGTAGGGCAAACTTCTTTACAAGATGCTACGAACGGCAAAAGCGCAGCCGTGGAGTCATCCCCAGAAAGCAAAAATTCCGATACTCTGTTACAAGAAGCAAAAGTTCTTTATAATGAAAAGGAATATAAAGAGGCTTTAAACCGGCTGAAAGAATTTTTTGAAATTGCGACGACAAAACAAGACCAGGGACTCTTTTTACAGGGGCAGATTTTGGAAGCAAAGTCGGAAGTTCAGGACATAAAAGCGGCAATTGAAGCGTATTCAAAGCTTACGAAAAATTATCCTGCAAGCAGTAAGTGGGATGATGCAAATAAGCGGATTATATATTTAAAAAGATTTTATCTGGAGGTTAGATAGATTATGAAAAAAAATCTTAAATCTATTTTAATTCTTTCAATGGGCATGGGATTTTTTACATCCTGTGTGATAAGGCAGACGGCGGCTGGAGTTGAAACTCCCCGAACAATCACTGTTACTGGTTCTGGCTCTGTTTCTGTAAAACCTGATTTAATTTATTTGAAATTTCTGGTTCGCACAACAGACTGGAATGTTACAAAAGCTGTTGAAAAAAACGCTACAAATACAAACAACGTTCTTACAGCCTTAAAAAATACAGGTATAGCAGATTCGGATATTTCTACAATTGATTATGCCATTACCCAGGACAATTCAAACAACTACCCTGGCCAGTACACCGTAAAAAATACAATCTCTGTCCTTATCCGCAATATTGACATTGCAGGTTCGGTAATTGACGCAGCGGTAAAGCAGAACACCGGGGCAAATGGAATTACTCAGTTCCGCTATGCTGTTTCTGATGATTCATCGCATTTGCGGCAGGCTAGAACTCTTGCAATTCAGGACGCCCAGGATGCGGCTTCACTTTTGGCAGGGGCAAGTGGTTGTAAAATCGCTAATGTCCAGAATATCAATGAATACAATTTCACTTCCTCGGAATCGGCTGGCAACGGAGTTATGCTGACGGCTGCAAAAGACGGAGCAACACAAATTCAGGAAGGAACAATCACAATTAATTCTTCCGTAACTATTACTTATACACTTGAAAATTAAATTTTAAACTTCTAGGAGAAGCAAATGTTAGACTATAAATTTATTAAAGACAATCTTGAAGCTGTAAAACAGAATATCATCAACCGCAATATGAATGCAGATGCTGATTTAGTTGTAAAACTTTACGACGATCACACCGCCTTGGTGACAAAACTCCAGGATTTACAGCAAAAACGTAACGAAAATGCAAAAGCCATGAAGCAGAAGTTGGATGATGCAAAACGCCAGGAACTGATTGCAGCCGGCAAACAGATTAAAGATGAAATTGCCGATGTTGAAGCCCAGGAAAAAGACACAGCAGCAAAACTTGAAGAAGCTGCCCGCCAGATTCCAAATATGGTTCATCCGAATGCTCCAGTCGGTAAACTTGACACAGAAAACCTTGAAGTAAAAAAGGTTGGCACCCCACGCAAATTTGATTTTGAACCAAAAGATCACGTTCAGTTAGGCGAATCTCTGGACATCATTGATTTTGACCGCGGAACTAAAGTTTCTGGTCCGAAATTCTATTATCTTAAAAATGAAGCAGTTTTCCTTGAACAGGCTTTGATTATGTACGCTTTGAACACCTTGCGAAAACATAATTTTGAAATGTTCATCACTCCTGATGTTGCAAAAGAAGAAGTTTTGAAAGGAATTGGTTTTAATCCTCGTGGCAACGAATCAAATGTTTATTCCATTGAAGATGAAGGAACTTGTCTTGTTGCTACTGCCGAAATCACTTTGGGCGGTTACCATCAGAATGAAATTTTGGACAAAGCCAGCCTTCCACGCTTTTATGGCGGACTTTCTCACTGTTTCCGCCGGGAAGCCGGTGCTGCAGGCCAGTTCTCAAAAGGTTTGTACCGCGTTCACCAGTTTGATAAGGTAGAAATGTTTGCTTATGCAACTCCTGAACAGTCTGACGAAATTCACGAAAAACTCCGCCAGATTGAAGAGGAAATTTTTGAAGGATTGGGCCTTCCTTTCCACGTTGTTGATACTTGTACTGGTGATTTGGGAGCTCCTGCCTACCGTAAATGGGATTTGGAAGCCTGGATGCCAGGCCGCAATGGTGGTGAATATGGAGAAGTTACATCAACTTCGAACTGTACAGACTACCAGGCTCGCCGCCTTAATATAAAATATAAGGATGATGATGGCAAAAATAAATATGTTCACACTTTGAACGGAACTGCAATTGCAGTTGGACGTGCTATGCTGGCAATTCTGGAAAATTATCAGAATGCAGATGGTTCTGTCACAATTCCACCAGTTTTGGTTCCATACTGTGGATTTGACAAAATTTTGCCTAAAAAATAAAAAAACGTCATTCTGAACTCAAAGCATCATGTTGAACTTGATTCAGAATGACTTGTTCAAAGGAAATCGCAATGGAAGAAAAAATCAAAACTCCCGTAAGTGGAATTTTTTATCTGGTATTTTTCTTAAGCATAATTGTTGCAGGTTTTATCTTAAAAACCATGTCTTCCGTTATTATGCCAATCGTTTTTGCCGTAATGCTATCGTTCGTTCTCTTTCCAATCGTCAAAAAATTGAGCCGCCGTCTGAAATTTCCTTGGCTCCTTTCTACAATTTTAGTTTTTGCACTTTTCGTGATTGCTTTACTGGCTCTGTCATCTTTGCTTATAAGCAGTCTTTTAAC
>CAVFQN010000059.1:0-6321 GCA_963624615.1 Treponemataceae bacterium
TTATAGAAGTTTTTACTATTTTTAGGAGACCGTTATGGCTGATGAAGAAAAAATCAAAAAAGCAAAAAAGGGATTAAAACCTTCTCTGCTGATTTGGCTGATTGTCCTTGTTGTAGCAATTACAGCAGGATTTTCAAGTTTTTACATTGTTGATGAAACTGAAAATGCGGTAATCACTCGTCTTGGAAAGTATACTGAAACTGTTGGAGCTGGACTTCACGCAAAACTTCCGTTTGGAATTGATAAGGCTTATACAGTTCCTGTAAAAGTTATTCAAACTGAGCAATTCGGATTTGAAACCGTAAAATCTGGCCGCAACAATGAGTACAAAAACAATATTGCAAGCGAAAGTACAATGCTCACTGGCGACCTCAATATCGTAGATGTTGAGTGGATTATTCAGTACAGAATTGTAGATCCAAAGCAGTGGCTTTTTGGGGTTTATGAAAAAGAACAGACAATTCGTGATATTTCCCGCTCGGTAATAAATACTTTGGTTGGCGATCGTGCAATTTTGGACGTAATGGGAAGTGAGCGAACGGCTATCCAGGTTTTGGCCCAGGATATGATGAATGAAAATTTTGATCAGCTGGGATTGGGGATTAATGTAATTACTGTCCAGCTGCAGAATATTGTTCCTCCAAGTGGAGTTCAGGATGCTTTTGAAGATGTAAACAAAGCAACCCAGGACATGAATCGTCTTATAAACGAAGGAAAAGAGGCCTACAACGCCGAAATTCCAAAGGCCCAGGGGCAGGCTGATCAGCAGATACAGATTGCGGAAGGTTATGCAGCTGAGCGTGTAAATATGGCAAAAGGTGATGTTGCCCGCTTCAATTCAGTTTACGAAGAATACAAACAGTCTCCAAAAGTTACAAAAGAGCGTATCTATCTGGAAACTATGGACGAGATTTTCTCTTCTGAAACAAAACCTACTGTAATTGACAGTGAACTGGAAAATCTTCTTCCAGTCAAAAATTTGAAGGACTAAGGGGGGCAAAGTTATGACAAAAGCAATGAAAAAATTAATCGGCTGGCTCTGTGCCATAGCCGCTTTGTTGATAATATTTTTAGTGATGGGACCTTTGTACATAGTAAACGAAGGCAGCCAGGTCGTAATCACTCGTTTTGGTAGCATTGTGAATACCCACACCGATGCAGGTCTTTATTTCAAAATCCCTTTTCTTGATAAAGTAACCACTTACCCAAAACTTGTTCTTTCGCTTGATGGGGATGAGCAGAGAATTCCTACAAAAGAAAATCAGTTTATTATAGTAGATACTACATCTCGCTGGCGAATTTCAGACCCTGCAAAATTCTATCAGAGTTTTAAAACCCTGGATAACGCTTACAACAAACTTTCAGACATAATTGATTCTTCTTGCCGTACTGTTATCACCCAAAACAGACTTAGCGAAATTGTCCGTTCTTCAAATATTATCAACGAAACAAAAGTTCGGGATGTAACAGAAGATGAAGAGACAAAAGAAATTGACGAACTTGTAAACACAAGTGCAGCAAATGAAGTTGTAACAAAAGGTCGAAATGAACTTTGCAATTTAATGACAGTAGAAGCAAACAAACTTGTTCCTGAATACGGAATTGATTTGATTGATATTGTTCCTCGTCAGATTAAATATTCTGATGAACTTACAGAATCTGTTTACAACCGTATGATTAAGGACAGAAACCAGGTGGCTCAAGCTTACCGTTCTTTGGGTGAAGGTAAAAAGGCTGAATGGCTTGGTAAATTGGAAAGTGATAAACGCACAATTTCGTCAGAAGCTTATCGTAAATCCGAAGAGATAAAGGGTAATGCTGATGCCGAAGCTGCTGCAATTTACGCTGCAGCCTACAACAAAGATCCTGAATTCTACAAATTCTGGAAGAGTATGGAATCTTACAAGAAAAATTTGAAAGATTATCCTGCAACTTACAGCACAAAGATGGACTATTTTGACTATCTTTACAGTGCAAATGGAAACCGCTAAAGGGCATTTCTAGGCATTTCTAAAAAAAACGAGGCAAACTGAGTTATGAATAAAATTGTAAATATTGTTGATGGAGAATTACGGCTTACTTCAAATATCGATGAATACGCTTTTGGAAAAACGAATTTTTCGTCAATCGTAACTCAGCAAGGTCTGATTTTTGATGGCAAGGATTTTACTCCCTGGTCTTTTTCGGATGTAAAATCTTTTGATGTCCCGAGAAAATCAGGCCGAATCGTTTTTTACTGTGGCAAAAATCCCCTGTCGACTTCTGCAAAAAGTCTTTTGGAATATTTTGAGGATGATGACGCCGGGGAAAAAACTGGCACTGGGGCTGGAGGGAAAATTGACGCCGAGGCGGGAACTCCCCCCGAAGTAAAAACTGACACCAAAAATTTCCAGGCCGTTTTCGCTGTAATCAAGGCCTTTACCCAGGCTGCAAAAACCGGCAAAAAAATCCCGCTTTTGGGAGCTGGCGGCATTCTGGTTGATACAGAATCAGAAAGTCCGAAAATCCTCTTTTTGCCAGAAGACTTATACAAAAACACCGTTACTGGGCTTGCCGCCGAAGATTATCTGCAATTGCAAGGGGGGTGGGTAAATCAGACAATTTATGATTTACCTGCAATTTGTTTTGAAAGGGCAGTTTTTGCCTACAAACTTTTGACTGGCAATTTTCCTTATCCTAATCCTGATCAAATCGAAAGAAATGCTGATATTCTGGATAGAAAATTTTTGCCCCTGGAAATGTGTCTGAACGGAATTGATCCGACACTCGCAAAAGAAATAAACAAGGCTTTAAAACTCAATTCAAATGTCGTAAATATCCCAGGCAAAAAACAAAAGGGTAAGGACAGCGAAGATTTAACTCCGACCCCAGATTTTCCCCTGGAAAAACTGGAAACCGCCTACAAACTTTCGCTTTCCCAGAAAAATCTGACAGATAATCAGACTTTTAAAGAAAAAGCCCAGACTTACATTAAACTTAGGGATTCAAAAATCGCCACAAAAAGAAAAATCCGTAGAAATTCTGCGAAAATTGTAGTGGGGGCAATTATCGCCCTGATTTTTGTAATCATCACAATAAATACCGTAAATGCAAACCTTACCGAATACACGACAAAAGGACTTTCGTCCGTAGAAACAATTCAGGGATTTTTTATGGGAGTCAACGTAAAAAACACCACCCTCCTCTCCAATTTTACAAAAGGAAAGAAAACCCAAAATTATGTAGACACAATCAGCCAGATTTATGTTTTGAGCAAGCAGCGCCAGCTTTATGATAAGGATAATGGTTTTGCAAATCCTGCAAACTGGCTTTTGTACTCGAACAATGCAGAACGCTACGAAAATGGTGGACTTTACGGCATCACCCACCTTACAATCGACGGCAAACCTTACGATTCCGTAATTCGGCTTTACAAAAGAAATCAAAATCCGCCGGCAGTCACACAGGAGGGCAATATCACCCTTGAAAACAAAAAAAAGTCCCTTCACCAGGTTCAGTATTATCTTTTACATTCGGAGGGCGAAAACAACTCCTTCATCGTAGAAAAAGTCACCGATACTTTTACCCTGACCTATCAAAAAGACCACTGGATTATCACAAGTATTGAGTCAAATCCTGAAACTTTGAAAGTAAGTTCTTCTGCTTTTAAAACTGATTATCTTAATCAGCTGATTGTTACAAATGGGGATGTTTTGCAGGCGGTTGAAAATCTCCGCGAAAAATATCCCTGGCTGCCAACAAAAGAGGCCCTGACTTACGAAAAAAAACTGATGGAATACAACGCAAATCATCCATTCGACCAGGTTGAATTTTTATTCTGACATAATTAGCACATTTTGTCATATTGACACTAGCAGGCTTCTATTATATTCTTTTGACAACGAGGTTGAACAATGGAATATAATTTGGAAAAACAGCATGCAAAGGGAAAACTTCATGCAATTGAACGTATTAATCTCCTTTGTGATAAGGGATCCTTCGTAGAAACTTACCAGGGCGTAAAACACAACTGCACAAGTTTTGGAATGGCAGAAAAAGAAATCCCTTATGATGGCGTTATCACAGGATTTGGAAAAATTAACGGCCGAAAAGTTGCCGTATATGCACAGGATTTTACAATTCAGGGCGGTTCTTTGGGCCACATGCATGGTCGCAAAATCGCTGATCTTACAAAAATGGCAATTGATGCCCGCTGTCCTGTAATTGGGATTAATGATTCGGGTGGAGCTCGTATTCAGGAAGGCGTTGAAGCCCTTGGCGGATATGGTAACGTTTTTAATCAGAATGTTCGTGCTTCTGGTGCAATTCCTCAGATTTCGATTATCGCAGGACCTTGTGCAGGTGGAGCTGTTTATTCTCCAGGAATTACTGATTTTATTTTTACAGTTGATAAAGTTACCCAAATGTTTATTACAGGTCCAAAAGTTGTAAAATCTGTAATGTTTATGGATATTTCTGCAGAAGATTTGGGCGGTGCTTCTATCCACGCTCAGAAATCAGGCGTTTCTCATTTCCGCTGCGATTCAGAAAAAGACTGCTATGAAGAAGTTCGCCGACTTTTGGATTATATTCCTCACTATTATGGTGATAAACTGGAAAACAAAGATTTTAAATTCAACGAAAAAAAGGCTGAAAAGAGAATCAACGAAATTTTGCCGGAAAATCCACGCCAGGGATATGATGTCCGCGATGTAATCAATTGCGTTATTGATGAAGATTCTTTCCTGGAGATTATGAAAGAATTTGCCATTAACTGCGTTGTGGGATTTGGAAAAGTGGAAGGCCGTACAGTTGGAATTGTTGCAAACAATCCAAAAGGATTGGGTGGCGTTCTTGATTGTGATGCTTCTGATAAAATTGCCCGCTTTATCCGCTATTGTGATTCTTTTGATATTCCACTTTTGACTTTCGTTGATGTTCCAGGTTTTATTCCAGGTCCTCAGGAAGAACAAAAAGGAATTATCCGCCACGGAGCAAAAGTCATTTACGCTTATTCCGAAGCAACCGTTCCAAAGCTGACAGTTATTTTGAGAAAAGCTTACGGTGGAGCTTACATCGCAATGTGTTCTAAACACCTGGGAGCAGATTTTGTTTACGCCTGGCCGTCAGCAGAAATCGCTGTAATGGGGGCAGAAGGTGCCATCGAGATTTTGTATGCAAAACAGCTCAAAGACCCGGCAAAAGCCCAGGAAGTTGCAGATGCTACAGCCAAGTACAAGAATGAAATTATGACGCCAAATATTGCAGCGGAACGAGGCTACATCACAGAAATTATCAAACCGGAAGATACCCGAAAACGAATTGTGGCAAGTTTTGATTTCCTGGAAACAAAGATTTTCACAAACAAGCCAATCAAAAAACACGGAAATATTCCGCTATAGTTCTTGCAATTTTCACCTTGTAACTAAAAAAAGCCCCTCAAAAAGGGGCTTTTTTTATGTGAGCTTCTAAAAATGCTTAAAACCAATAAAAGCCGCCTGCACCGTAAAGGCATCCGGCCGCCCAGCCTCTTTTGTTTCCCGCCTGTTAGACCCGTAAAATCCATTTTTAGAACAGGAAGTGCAATCTTCACTTATAAAAATATTTTCTGCCTTCACCCCAAGCCTTGTTAAAGCAGCAAAATTAGCCTTCGCAAGCGAAAGCCGGTAAAGTTTTCCACCAGATTTATCCCCATAATTCCAGTCTGGCAAAAAATCCGACTCCACTTCCCTCACGCAATCCTTTGAAAATTTTTCTGCAAAATACTCAGCCCTTTCTTCATTTACGATATAACAACAGTCATGAATATGAGGGCCAATCACAACCAGAAAATCCTGAATCTGGCAGCCATATTTTTGCCCAGCCAGGGTGATTGCGTCACAGGCAATTCCAGTCCCCTTCCAGCCAGAATGAACAATCCCAAAAACGCCAGTAAGCGGCTCATAAAGATAAACAGACAGGCAGTCGGCAACCGTAACCGTCGGAATTAAATTTTTATTTCTGGTAATAAGGCCGTCACCAATTTTCTGGTCAGTATCTTTAGAATTAGAAATATCGTAAACAACATGAGTATGATTCAACTGGATTGGGACAAAAGCTTTACCGCCAAAATCTCCAGAAATCTGAGACAAAATCTGGTCACGATTGGGATTTTTTTCTGCCCAGCGAAATCGCATAGAACCAGCAGAGCGAACAGTCATTCCGCAAAGAGGATAAGATAAATCTTCATCTAGAAGACGCCCATTTTTGTAAAAAGGAAATGTGATATATTTTACAGTTTTAAGATTTTGAAGTTGCTGCATCGATTGGTTCCAGTTCTGTGATGTAGAATAAACTCTGCTT
>CAVFQN010000060.1:0-16902 GCA_963624615.1 Treponemataceae bacterium
CTTTCCGAGTCAGGGATTTTTGTCGGAATATCCTTTTTTGAAAGAATACCTGTGATAAATCTGATTGTAGACAAGGGGATTTTTTTTCTACCAGGGGATTTTATAGGTTCAAGGTGATGCCGGGCGGAGCGTGGAGCAGTTTAGCCACCGCAGGCTGAGCCGGGAGAACTGGGGAAATTCTGAGTTGGGTGGAAAATTTACACTGTGGTGGGGGAATTTTCAACTTCCCTGAAAAGCCGGCTCAGCCGAGGAGGCCGAGCGTTAGCGAGCTGCGAAAGGCGACTAGGTGGCTAATCTGCCCTAAACTACTTCTGTAATTTTTTCTTAATCCCAAGAAAAATCTTGCCGAAAATCATAGCATGGAAATAATCAGTTACGTACAGGATAAGGGGCGGGCTAAGTCTTTTGAAAGGTTTAATCTGCCGTCGTTTGCTGTCAAAAAGTCAAAAAAAAGTTCTAAATCTGCAAGTGTTACATATCTGCCTTTTTCACCGGAATTGCGGAATTTTGCCGGTCCAAAAGTAAAGCGGGAAATTTCTTTCAGGTCGTTTTTTAAGGCGACAGGGCATGGGCTTTCCCTTGCCGGGCTTTTTATTTCCTCAAATGTCAAAAAAATCATTCTGGGCTTTTTTCTGGCAATCCTTTTTTCGGGTCTTGCTTTTGGGGGCTTGTATCTGAATGCAAAAAGAATAAATTATACTGGGCCTCTGGAACTTCAATCTGGGGATTCTTGTGATATTGAAAATCTGAATAAGCTGATGGCGAATTTTGCCCTGGAAGGTAGCATTGAAGTTGACGAGGCTGGAAATCTTTTGGACGTTCCGCAAAATACCAGCCAGGTTTTTACACAGCCTGTAACTTATCAAAATTACAAGGTTCGTTCTGGCGACACAATCAGCGGAATTGCCAGCAAATTTGGTCTTAGAAATATTTCTACTTTGATTTCGGTTAATGATATTGGAAATGTGCGTCAGTTGGCGGCTGGCCAGAAGCTCAAAATCCCTTCTATCGATGGGATTATTTACACTGTAAAAGCCGGGGATTCATTGAACTCTTTGGTTGCAAAATACGGGGTAAAACTTTCGGAACTTTTGGATGTAAATGAGTTGACTTCTGATACTTTGTCAAAAGGTCAGCAGCTTTTTATTCCAGGGGCAGCTTTGGATGCAAGCACTTTGAAAAATGCTATGGGTGATTTGTTTAAAATGCCGATTACTGCAAAATTCCGCTGGTCATCTCCTTATGGCAAGCGAATTGACCCGATTGCAGGTGTTTCGTCTTTTCATACAGGAACTGATATGGCTTGCCCGACCGGTACTCCGATTTTGGCTTCTATGAGCGGAAAAGTTACGACTACAGGAATTAACCGCGTTTACGGAAATTATGTGATTATTGACCATGGAAACGGTTATCAGACTTTGTATGCCCATATGTCAAAAATTATTGCGACAAAGGGGCAGTGGGTGAGCCAGGGAACCAGGATTGGGCTTGTCGGTTCGACTGGCTATTCAACCGGGCCTCATCTGCATTTTACGGTTTATAAAAATGGTAAGCTGGTTGACCCGATGTCTGTGCTGAAGTAGGAGAATTAAAAAAAATGTGTATTTGTGATGGCTGCGGAAAATTGATTAACAGGGAATTTTATTATTGTCCCTGGTGCGGATATTCCAGACTAGAGCAGAGTAAGGAAGATTGCGAAAAATTGCGATATGCCCAGTTTAAGGCGAAAAAGCAGGAAGTCCAGAATCATAAAATCGGGAAAATGGAAGAACAACTTGACAATTTGGAAAAAGAGCTGTCTGCTTTAGTTTTGAGCGTTCAGATGGCAAGATAGGGGGCAAACGCCCTGTTGGTGTGCAAATTGCCTGCCCCAGTGGGCAAACAGCCCTCCCCGGTGTGCAAACAGCCCACCCCGATGTGGGAACAGCCCTCCCCGGTGTGGAAATCTCCAGCTGCCCGGTAAATCCCCTTAATCCTCAAAAATCACACTGAGCATATAATTCATACTAGATCCATTCAAAACCGCATTTATGAATAGATTGTAGGTCTTGCCACTTTCAAAAAGTTCTTTTCCATTGGAATTTTGTTCGGTTATGTCAATCTGGGCGTATTTGTAGGTTATTCCGTAATACTGGGTGGACAGACTGGTCAAAGTTTTGATTTTGCCCCCCTGTTCTGCGATTGTAAATGCTACGGAAGAATATTTTTCTGGGACGCTGCCCGAGCTGGAAGGTGATGTTCCTGTGTTGTTTATCAGCAAATTCAAATATTTGTATGATGATTTTGATATGGTAAGGCTATTATCAGTCACGCTATCAGAAAGGTCTGTATCCTGCTGGAAAGGAATGATAGAAATTGCAGAAGATGGATGGGCAGACACAACAATATCAGAGTTTTCGTAACTGGTGCCAGTGGATTTTACTACAAATTCAGAATCTGTAATTACAACATCATCTCCATAAAATGCAAACAAAAATAGATTTTCGCAGCCGTCGTAACTTGTCCCCGAAAAATTGCTGCCTCCTGCTGAATCAGATTTCCAGTTTTGCCATGGGTAGTAAATTGAGTTGTACAAGTATTTCAGGGTGGCGGTGGAGGTGGTCGCGTCGCCTGTAGTGGCAGTAGTGCCAGCGTTCGCCCCTTCTGCTGAATCGCCGCTTGTTGTTCCCCTTTCGTAATCATAATTTACCGGGTTCAAAATCTCCTGGCTGCCAGTCCTTTTTTGATTTGTATAAACTGATGACGAAACATAAGCAGAAACATTTGCCGACGTCGAATCATCATAAAAAATACCCTTGGTAAAATAATACTCGATTTTGTACCTGTTGATACCCGAAGAATCCTTTTTCCAGGCCTCTGGACTAAATGAGGAATCGCTGGTCTGGGCAAAAGCCTTGCTGCCGGTGTTGTACAAATCCAGGTAGGCGTAATCCGAAGCCCCTGTCGAATTCACCGCCCTGATTCTAGCCAGATAAAGTTTGCCGTACAAAAGTTTTAAAACCGCATAAAGGCTGTTGCTGGTAAAAGAACCGTCGGTTGTGACGTTGGTGTTTTCAAAATAGGAGCGGGAATAGGTTTTGACGTAAGATGAATTCAAAGCACTAACCAGTTTGTCCCAAGCCGTATCCATATCGCTTGTAGTCGAAGTTAAAGTCCCGCCGGAAAATGAGTCCAGCAGGGTAGGAACGTAAGCCTTGTAAGTGCTGGCAGAAAGGCTGGTGATGTCAAGCAGCTGGAGTTGAAAATCTTCCTCGTTGTAGGAATTATCATCCCAGCAAAATTCTACATCGTAGTAATCGTTGGAGATTTTGTCTGTGTCATGGTAGCCGGCAATCAGATAAGATGGTGCGGCTGGAGCAGAAGAAATTATATTTGGAATGCCGATAACGGCTTTTGTTGTCTGATTTGGAAGAATATTTATGAAGTCAGAATATGTAAAAGAGACCCTTTTGGCTTCAAAGTTTTTTGAAAAAGTGATTTTAAAATTGTATGTGCCAGATGAAATTTCGCTCTTGGTAAACTGATAAGTTGGATTTTCGGGGGCGGTGGTACAGGTCGGAAAAACGCCCAAAACTGTTTCGTAAATGGCAGAATTATCAGAAAGACTGTAGATGCCGGCGGTAGCCTGGTAGTCGGTCGAAATAGTCCAGTTGTCGGCATAAATGGCAAGCGAGCAGTCACCCTTGCCAGAAACTGTCTTTGAAGAAAGATAAAAATTGATTTCGCTGCATTCCCGCAGGTCTATGGAAATGGAGGAAGATAAAACAATTGTACTGGTGGAATAAGTTTTTCCCTTAGGAACGGCAGCCAGGTTGAGCCTGTAAAACTGGCGGTCAAAGTCAAAATTAAAAGTTCCGATGATGGGATTTGCTGAATCGACGGCAGTTATGGTGATTTGCTGCAGGTCGATTTTTTTGTTTGAATCCAGGAGGTTTGTTCCCCAGATGTAAAAATCGAGTTCGCTGGAGAATGTGCATCCGTCCGGAGAGATGAGTCTTGCCGAGCTGGTAGAACTGGCTGTGCCGAAAGAGAGAATGTTGTTTTCGGAAGTGACGGAAATAGAAATGCCGTCGCCAGAAGATGATGAAGATATGCATGCCCCGTCAGAATACAGGTTTGTGCAGCCTGTAAAAACAAAACCTGTAACCATAAATGTGATGATTACAGCGAGGGGGAGTAAAAATTGCAATTTTATAAAAATCCTGTCGGATTTTGTAAAAAACTTCATCGAAAAATGCCTCAAAAACAGGGGGAGGGCAGATACCCGCCCCCTGGAGTGCCCACGACACCCCGAACTTGGTCCGGGGGCTCATGGCCTACAAAAATTACTTAGACACCAGACGGATCCCTTACTTCAAAATAAATTGTGTAAGTGTATTCACTCTGCTGGGTGTCAGCATAAGCGTGGATCTGAACAGCGTACTTGCCTGCTGCGTATGTTCCAATTGGGATTTCTACGTAAGAAGCGGTAGCAGAGCTTGTATCGCCATCTGCAGCATCTTTTCCTTCGAAGCTAATTGAAGAAGTATTTGTTGCTGTAGAAGTCTGTTTAGCAATGTTACCGTTCTTCAAAATCTTCATTACAACTTTGTCATAAGCTACTGGGGTTCCGTTTACAACGTTGTTTGTGCCGTCGTTTACAAGGGCAACGTAGAGGTATTTAGCGGGTGTTGCGGTATTTGCATTTGTATCTGCGATAGCACTGTTTACAAATACATATACGCCGTCAGTACCTGCTGTTACTGCAGTTGAATTATTTGAAGGGAAGCCTTGGACTGTATTTGAGAATACATTTACCATCTTGTCTGCGATTACATAGTTTGCAGATTCATCAATGTAGGCTTTACCAGATGCAATGCGGTATGAAGCATACAGATCAAGGTTTGCATAACCTGTGTATGGTGCTTCTGTCCAGTCAGCAGCATCTCCACTTTCAAAATTTGCATTTGACAAGTAATTTTTGCTCAAGGCATAAGCAGTAGTGTTGCTTGCGCTATTTTCCAGCCAGTTTGTCCAGCGGTTGCCATCACTATTGTAAAGGCGACCATAAGTAGAGTTATCTGAAGCAACTGCATTCAAAGGATTGAGAATTGTTATCTGACCAGTACTTCTGTTTGTATCGTAAACAACAATTGCATCGCCTGTTGCGTTGATATTTTTGATGTTTGTAACTGTGTCATTTGAAGTATCCAATGTTTTTGCATCATTACTGTTAACCTTGTAGAAAGTACCTTCGTTCAGGTTGTAAGTAATTCTAAAGCGGTTGATTTCTGTGGCATTTGTTCCAAAAGATTTAACAGTAGTATCGGTAACCTCTGTTTTTTCGTAGCGTTTATAAGTCTTGTATGTATTAGCAGTGGTACCTGTAATATCTGCATACAGATAAGCTGACTTACCAACGTCGTTTACTGCTGTCAAACGTGCAAGGTATCTATGACCAAGCTGTAACTTCATTACGGTGTAAGTAGAGTTTTTGTTCAAAGAACCATCAACCCACATAGAAGTTGTATTGTTGTTGTAGTAATAGCCTAGAGATGTAATTGTGGAGTTTTGCGCTGTTCCAACGGTTTTTGAAAGTGTCTTACCGATTGTATACAGAATTTCACTAGTTGCTACAGTATCTGCTCTAACAGCATCCCAAGCGTCAGTAAGGCTTGTAGATTCACTTTCATCTGTAGCTCCTTTAGCAGCTGCTAAAGTAGTGAGACTTTCGTCTATACTAGTAGTAGGAGTCACATTTGTAAAATCAAGAAGTTCAATCTGGAAATAATCTTCGTTGTAAGACTTATCTTCCCATGTGAACTGCACTTCGTAGGTATCATCAGTTGCTGTTAATGGATCTACATAACCAACAGCAAAGTTTGCAGGAGCTGCAGGTGGGTTTACAATAATGTTCGGAAGTACAATATCCTTTATTGTTGTTTGGTTACTAAGAATTACAATCTGGTCACTATAGTAGTAAGACTTTTTTAAGCCAGACGCAGTTGTTGGAACTAATTTTACAATAAAGTTGTAAGTTCCAGGGGTTATAGCAGCAGCTGCAAACTTAGTAGCGTCTGTAGACGTCTTTGCTAAGGCTGTAATATTTTCCTTTATACAATCAGATGATACTGCAGCGTCTTTAGAATCATCGGCTCCTAAAGCCCAGATTCCCATAGTTACAGTGTGAGTAGAAGGAACATCCCATCCAGCGGTATAAACATTTAAAGAAACTCCACCAACTGCGTCGAGTTTATAAGGCGAAAGAAAGAAGTTTACAGAATCACTGCTTCTAAAGTCTACATTTGCTGTTGCGAGTAATACTGCAGCTTTTTTTACATTCGCTCCTGTTGTCAAATCTTTTGCCGCAATAGGTACAACTGCCAGGTTCAATTCCCATTGAGAAATTTCAAGGTCAAGTTTTACAGACCCTTTTGTACCTTTAGCGTTTTCAGAAGTGAAGTCAACTTTTTGTACAGCGAGCGCAGTTCCGCTAAGCTTATCAGTTCCCCACAAGTAGAATGCGTACTTGGTTGTATCACTTCCATTGATTGCATCTGGCATAATCAAACGTGCGTTATTGTTGCCAAATGTAATTATCTCATTTTCCGAAGTTGCATACAGGGTAAGTTGTTTACCTGTTGTAATTCCTTCACCTGCAATAGTTGCACCATCAAAGATGTTTCTACAGCCTGTGAGTGCAACTGTTACCAAACCGATTGCTAAAGCAATCATTTTTGTAAGTTTTTTCATGCTTTTTCCTCCGTTATGAAAAAAATTAACAATTTTATACTTTTTTTACATTCATCTCATCAGTCAAAATCATCATCAGTCAAAATCATAATGCTGATAAATGACTAATGCACAAATATCAGTGTATACATTGCCCTCCTTGTCAGTGACAGTTAAGGTAAGTTTGTAAGTCTTACCCGTCTCTAACCCTGAGTCAGGAATATAGGTAACATACTCCCGCTGGTATTTTGTGTGATTTGTAAACATTACGACATCAATTTCCTCTCCAGTCTCCGGGTCTTCCAATCGCCATTCATAAGAACTGCAATTAAATGGCCCAAAAAGATTCAGCGTGTCATCAGATGCAACGTAATATTCCAAAAACAGCATATCCTTTTCATCAAATCCTTCATCACCAGGACTCAATGACTCCTCTGGTTGGGTAGCCGTAAACCTTGAATTGTAATCATCAAGCATTGTCTGAATACTATTACTACAGCTTACTAGCAGGGGAACTAGAAGCAGTAAAATCAAACAAAGCCTTTTCACTTTCTAGTCCTCCTTTTCCCTCCTCAAATTATTTATTTCTGTCGGGGTAGAATTTGCCGGCACTGTCATCTTTTTTTGCAATCTGATGACAATTCCAGTTTCAACCCTGAACGAAAATCCCATTATTGTGTCATAAGTTCCACAAATACTCAGGTTAAAAATATCCCATGTGGCCCCGATTTTGATTGAGCTGAAAAATGCCGGATATACACTTCCTGCCAAAAATGTTTGTCCAAAATGTCCATCCCAAATCCAGGTAAAACTGGCTCCAGCGTTCACTTCGCAATAAACTTCAAATTGGTTTTTCAGTGGATACATACAAAATCCGAAAGGAGAGTAGACCCTTGCCCCCAAAAGTTTTGGACTTTCCAGGTTGTAGCCAGCTAGTGAGTAAGAGTAAGGGAAGGCGTATTTTGAAAATCCGACAAAAGGTTCAAGCGTGCCTCCAAAATAAAAAGGCTTGAGTAATTTGTAATTTCTGTAGCCGACAGGAAATCCCACGTCAAAAACAAATGGACTTGGCAAAAGTCCCACCCCTGCGTTTATCAAAAGTCCGTGACCGTCTTTGTATTTTAAAACGACGTCCTCGTCTTTGTATTCTTGAATTTCTTTTAGTTTTTCTGATAGAGATTTTTTTTGTTTTTTTGATGATGATGATTTCTTGCCGTCATCCCCGGCCTGGCCATTGCTTGCGGAAGCATTTCCCGAAGCCTGGCCGTTTCCGTAGCCACCCGCTCCGCCACCGGCACTTCCACTACCGCCAGCATTTCCGTAGCCGCCGGCACCTTGTCCGCCAGCCCCGGCGTACCCTCCGCTGCCATTCGTACCGTAGCCGCTACTTTGTCCGCCTTTTCCAGTTCCATTAGCAGAATAGCCCTGGGAAGAATTTCCCTGGGCGTAAGAATTACCTGGGGTGGTTGCCCCATAGTTAGAACTTTCATCATAAGGATAATTTCTGTTATAAGTCGAAGAACCAGTTTGCGGTTGAACATAAACATAATTTGGATTTTGTTCTTTTTGCTGGACCTGGCTGTTAGTCGTCTGCTGATATTCCCTTACTTTTACAGACAAATCCTGCACCTTATCATTTTTATCGGTAAAGGTAACTTCTTTGTCGGTATCCTGCACAGTCGACGGGAAGGTTAATTGTTGTGGTTGTTTTGTAATTACAACAGGCTCATCCGCTTTTACGTCCCTTTCTAAATCAAAATTTTGTTTTTCCTGGACTTTTTCCTGGGTGGAGGTGATGTATTCAACATCTTTTATCCCCCCCCCCGTATCGTCTGTATAGTCTTTTACGACAAATTCAGTTACACCTTTGGCCGACCTGTTATTTGGATCCAAAGCCTTGTAGTCAAAGGCAAATTGCTTTGGGGTAGGGGCAACAGTGTCCGGGGCAAAAAGAAAATCCTTTAGGCTTGCCACGTAAAGCGTATTATTTGCCCCAACAATCAAAAATTTTCTGGAATCCTTGCTGATTTTTACGTCCCGTAGGTCTCTTGACCCCAGATTTGGAATATAACCAACCAGGTTTGCTGAATTCACGTTATAAAAATTTACCACGCCACTGTAATCATAAGCCACAAGACTTTCTTCGTCTGGCGAAAGTGCCAGCCCTTTTATGGAATTTGCATTTGTGTAAGTTTTGAGCTTCTGACCGGAAGTCGTATAAAGGCCGGCAGATTTATCAGAATCCGAAAAAATAATCCTGCCTTTTTTGGTAAAATAAATCCCTTTTGCATTCTGATTTGCAGTCAGCGTTACGACCGTTCTTTTTCCTTCAATATCATAAATGTAGGCTTTGCTGTCAGTTCCCAAAAATGCCAGATAAGTTTGCTCTCTATTTATAGCGGCTTCCTTTACCCTTGCCGGCAGGTCTGTGATGATTTTCTGATCAGACAATCCCTTAGAATTTTTGTAAGTCTTTACCGTCACCGAATTTCCAGTAGTATTTATCAGAACTTTAGGATAATCAACCTTATTTGGACTTGCATAAAAAGCCGAAATCTCGCTGTCCCTATTTTTTTTGTAAGAATCCTTCAAAAGCAAAGACAAAGAATTACGGATATAAACATTTCCATTTACTTCGTAGGCAAAACTATCCCCAGAATTATCCCACTGAGCATTCTCAAAAGAATACGGTGCTTTTATAGCAGGAACTATGAGCTCTTCTGCATACGCACAAAGGCAGGTGAATAAAATAAAAATGTACCCAAAGACGCGTTTAGTCTGCAATTTCGCCTTCATTTTCAAAAGGATATAACTCTCCGCTACAATTTATCGGCGACAGTATCTTAGAACTTTAGAAAATTCGTGTTTTTGAAGTTTTTTTATAGTAGGTCTCTAAAAATTGCAATTTTTAGAGATGCCCTTATATGGGCGTGCCCCTCCATTCGCTAACGCTCATTCCGGGTCGCTATGTCCGAGGTTCGCTAACGCTCAGCCTCCGCACTCAGTCACAGGCAAAGCCTGTTCCTTCGCTTGCGGTGGCCGGCTTCGCCGCCTCTCCCAGCGCTCACGCAGGCAAAAGCTCCACCCAGGTTTGCCATCACCGTCATTCCCATTTCAGAATCTCTCCATTCCTGCCGATAATCACGATATGAAGAAGTCTTTTATTTCAATTTTCACATTCTTTTTACTCACAAATCTTACATTTGCAAAAATCACCTTTGGCCAGTTTGACCTGAATAAAAATGATGAACTTTTATTTACCGTCACCAACGAAACTACCGGAATTGACACTTACAGTACCCTTTTCTGCTGCAAAATCCAAAACGGCCAGAGTCAGGCAACCCCCCAGATGGTTTCTTTTTACCCGGAACAGATGGAACTCCTGGAAAACGGCAAAATCCTTCAGGTGCGAAACATTTACGGCCAGGCAAAATACAATACTACGACCAGCCATTTTAATTGCCAGAATACCCTCGACCAGATTCCTGAACACCCCCTTCCACTCGTTCCATTTTCTGTGAATTTTGATGGAACCTGGTATTGCTACTTAGAACAGACTTCTTTTATCACCGCCAATTTGATTTTGAAAGAAGCGACTTCTGATTATTCCTTTGTACTCAGCAAAAACGTCCAGATGAGTTACGAAAATATCCCGGTAAAATGGTCTGGCGAAAAAAATCTCCTTTTGTACGAAAAAAACGGTTCAATCTACTTTGTAAATCCCGACGCCCTTAAAAAAGGGGTGGAAATTGATGAAAAATACCGGAAAATCGGTCAGGGAACTATCAATTCCGTCGATTTTTCATCATCACAATTTATAGCCTACATAAACGATTCTTTGCTCTACAAAATAAATACAAAAGAACTGTATACAATCGGCCTTTATTCTGGGATTTTGGGTCAGGGAACGGTTGTCGGCCGCCTGCCATTTAAGTTTAATCCCCAGGTTGATAAGTTTTCTACAAATAAAAGTGTCAATTCCGTTCTTATCATTCAAAACAAAAGAATGTTTACATATTTGTCTAGTCATCAGAATTCTTCCGATTATATGGATATTATCTATTCCCGCCCTTACACCGACTCTACCGCCTCCCTCATCGATTCTCTGATTTTTTGGGATAGAGCCGAAAATCCTATCATCTGGCTTAAAAAACTCCCTTACGATAGCGATAAAATCCGGGCTTCCGTTTACAGAATTTCTTCTGCCGCAATTCAGGTTTTGGAAATTGAAGATTCTGGCACTCCTTATCTTTCACCAGATGGAAGTAAAGTTGCCTTTTACGCCGGGGCTGCCCTTTACGTTTACAATGTAAATAACTGGTCTCGTATGTGCGAACTTTCCGGCGAAAAAATTGCCTCGGTTGTCTGGTCAGACTCCTGGAATTTGTACGTTGGCGGCGATAAATCTATTCGCCGTTGGAATGTTGCTACCGACACCAGCGATGTAATTGCCCTGTCATCGGTAACTTCGGCCTACTGGTCTTTGGATGCAAATACGATTATTGCTGATAATAACAGCGGAAATAACTATGAATCTCTGAACGAATACAATACCTGGCGTAAGCTGGGACTTTCCGCCAAACGCGAAAACAACACCCAAAACGGCCGTTACAGGGCTTTTTTGGGAACTTCCACCAATTGCAATTATCAAAATGCTCTTTTTATAAGAACTTTGGGCAAAAATCCCGAAACAAAAGCCCTTTACAAAGACACTGCCAAGAAAAAAACTAACCGCAAAACCCTTGCCCTGGTTTTTGATGCCTATGATAATGCTGATGGACTTGCACAAATCCTTTCTACAATGAAAAAATACAAAGTGAAAGGTGATTTTTTTGTAAATGGCGAATTTATCAGGCGTTATCCTTCCGAAACCAAGCAGATTGTCACCAACGGTTTTAACTGCAATTCCATGTTCTTTTCTCTGTCAGATTTAACCGCGGATACCTTTGTTATAGACGAAGATTTTGTACGCCGAGGATTGGCTCGCAACGAAGATGAATTTTATGATTGCACCGGCCAGGAACTTTTGCTCTACTGGCACGCTCCATATTACAAAACCAACGAAAAAGTCACCCAGTACGGTCAAAACGCCGGCTACACCTACATAGACCAGAAAATCGAAAATCTGGATACCGGTGGCAAAAATCCTTTCACCTTGATTCAAGAATACTACACCCAGGCTATCAAAAATAAGGGTGGCATAATTCCAATTACGGTGGGTTATTCCCAGGCAAAAGAAACAGACTATCTCTACAATTATCTGGATTTACTGATTTTTGCTTTGATTCAGGGCGGATTTGAACTTGTAAGTTTGAATGAGATGTGATATAACGTTTCGAAATTTGACATTTTTATGGATTTTTAAGGAGTTTTTATGAAAAAAATCTTAACAGGAGCTCTCGTAGCTCTCGCATTCGTTGGTTCTGTATTCGCTTTGGATATGAAAATTGATGCAGGTATTTCTTTCCCAATTTCTACTTACACTGAAACTCAGTCTTATACTGTTTTCGAGGTTACTAAATCTAGCGAATATACTTCTACAACAAATGACTTTGGTTTATATGCTGATGCCGATATTTTCTTTACAAAATTGCTTGGCCTCGGCCTTAATTTTGATTTTGGCTTCCCACTTCAGACTAAAATAACACTAGATGATATATCTGAAACAGCAGACTATGGTGAAAACGATTCAGCATTTGAATTTAATGCCTTGCTGGGCTGTGCAATCCGCATTCTTAATACAAAAAAAATGTTCTTTATTGTTACTCCAGGCCTTAACTGGGACATTTTCTCTGTAACAAGCTCAACTACTGAAGATAATTATTCTTCTACTGACAAAATTACTTATACATATTTTGGTCTTGGTGCAGAAGCTCAGTTTGGTTATAAAATCACAAAAAACATTGCTCTTAGTGCAGAAGTTTTGTTAGCTTGGGACTTTGCTTCTTCAGGAACCTGGAGTTCAAAAACTTCTAAAAGAGGTAATTCTACAAGTTCTAGTGGTTCTATCGATTCTGAAAATCTTGGCAAACCTTTCCTCTTCATGCCAAAAATTGGAATTTCATACGTTTTCTAATCTAAGACTTGCATAAGTCACGCAAAAAAGGTCTGGTGAACTAATCATCAGACCTTTTTTTTGCCCTAACTTCTCACGCAGTCAAAATATCACTATAATATCTTCTACATTATCTCCAAAAAAAATCACTGAGGTTAAAATCATGTCTTTAGACAAAATGCGTAACATTGGCATTATGGCTCATATCGATGCTGGCAAAACTACAACTACCGAACGAATCCTTTATTACACAGGCAAAATACACAAGATTGGCGAAATTGACGACGGCCAGGCAACTATGGACTGGATGCAGCAGGAACAGGAACGGGGAATTACCATTTGTTCTGCTGCTACAACAACTTATTGGAAAAATTATCAGATAAATATTATCGACACTCCAGGTCACGTTGACTTTACTGCCGAAGTTGAACGTTCCCTCCGCGTTTTGGACGGAGCGGTTGCGGTTATTTGTGCAGTTGACGGAGTTCAGCCACAGACCGAAACAGTCTGGAAGCAGGCTGATGATTTTAATGTTCCACGACTTTGTTTTATGAACAAGATGGACAGAATTGGAGCCGATTTTTTTGGCTCAATGCAGGATGTTCACGAAAAATTTGGAGTTGAAACTCTTGCCCTCCAAATCCCGATTGGTCAGGGCCCGGATTTTGAAGGCGTGATTGACCTTCTCAGAATGAAGGAACTCCGCTGGTCTGCCGATGACGAAGGCGAAACTATCACAGAGTCTGATGTAGATTCTTCTCGTCAGGCTCAGGCCCAGGAGTGGCGTGAAAAACTTGTCGAAACAGTAGCCGCTTCTGATGATGGCCTCATGGAACTTTACCTCGACGGTAAGGAAATTTCTATTGAACAGCTAAAAGCTGCCATCCGCAAGGGAACAATCAACCGGCTTTTTGTACCATTTGTGATGGGGTCTGCCCGCCACAATCAGGGTGTTCAGCCTTTAATTGACGCCGTTATTGATTATCTTCCTTGCCCTACAGATATTCCTCCTGCCAAGGGAATAAAATATCACAAAGAAGAGGGTACAGAAGTTGAAGTTCCTTGCGATGCTTCCAAAATGCCGCTTGGCCTTGTTTTCAAAATCCAGTATGACCGCGAAATGGGACCTTTGAGTTATGTCCGTATGTATTCAGGAAAAATTTCTTCCGGAATGCAGATTTACAACCTCAACAAAAAAAAGCGTGAACGTGTAAACCGCATTTTGCGTATGCATGCCGATAAATCTGAACCAATGGATTCTTTGCAGGCTGGTGATATAGCAGTTTTTATCGGATTAAAACTTGCCCAAACTGGCGATACAATCGGAACTGAAGCATTTAATGTGCTTTTGGAACAGCCAAAATTCCCACAACCTGTAATTTCTGTTGCCCTGGAGCCGGAATCTATGTCCGAGAAAGACAAAATGAACGAAACCCTGTCCATTTTGAGCCGGGAAGATCCGACTTTTACTTCCCACGAAGACGCAGAAACAGGTCAGCTCATCATTTCTGGTATGGGAGAACTTCATCTGGACGTTCTTGTTACCCGCATGAAAGATGATTTTGGCGTAAAATGCAATGTCGGTGCTCCTCAGGTTACCTACCGCGAATCTGTTTCTTCAGCTGCTACAGCTTCCGAAAAATTTGAAAAAACACTTGCCGGTAAGGAAAACACTGCCGGGCTCACAATCACCGTTGAACCAAGAGAAACCGGGGCAGGAAATTCTTACGAAGTTACCTGTAAACACAACGAAGTTCCAGAAGAAATTATGGACGCAATCAAAAACGGTTTTGAATCATCTCTGGCTTCCGGAATTAAATACGGCTATCCATGTACCGACGTCGGTGTAAAAGTCACCGCTATCGATTACAACGAATTGACATCTACAACTTTTGCATTTGAAGCTTGTGCCGCCCAGGTTTTTGATAAAGCCTGCTCAGCTGCAAATCCTCAGATTCTTGAACCAGTTATGAATGTTGATATTTCTTGTCCAAAAGAATTTGTAGGTCCAGCTTCCAGCCAGCTCAGCCAGCGTGGCGGCAACATCATGGGCCAGGATTCCAAAGCTTCCGGCGAAATTATCCACGCCCAGGCTCCAATGGCAAATATGTTCGGATTTACAACAAACCTCCGTTCAGCCACCCAGGGAAGGGCAAGTTTTTCTATGGAATTCAGCCACTTCCAGGTTAAAGTCGGCGGGTTGAATAATTATTAATGATTGCTGAGGAAAATTAAAAAAAAATCGCCCTGTCTCTATTGACAGACTTGGGCGAATTTTATATATTAATTATCACATTCTGCGGAGGTGGTGGAATTGGTAGACACGCAAGCTTGAGGTGCTTGTGGCGTAAGTCGTGGCCGTTCAAGTCGGCTCCCCCGCACTAAGAGATTGCCAAATCGGCAGTCTCTTTTTTTTTGCCTGCTAGTTTTTTGATGGGAGAAATTATATGCTTGGCGTTTTTGTAAATTGCGGTGCGGTTGTTTTAGGTTCTATCATAGGGCTTTTATTTGCCAAAAAATTTACAGAAGAGCTCACCGACATGATTATGACCGGGTGCGGGGTAGTCACCTGCGTAATCGGCCTCCAAATGGCCTTGAATTACGACAACATAGTTTACATGGCCCTTTCCCTGATTTTCGGGGCAATCATCGGCTATATTCTGGATATAGATTCTTTCGTCTTGAAAATTGGCTATAAATTAGAAAAACTCACCAAAAAATCCGATTCTCCATCATCTTCCCTGTCATCAAAATCAAATTTCGCCTACGCTTTTTTGAATTCTTCCGTTCTTTTTTGCACAGGAGCAATGGGGATTATCGGGTCTTTTGAAGCCGGTGCAAAAGGACAGTACACAACACTTTTTACAAAATCCATTTTGGACGGTTTTATTTCCATAGGATATGCTTCTGCCATGGGCCTGGGAACGGCATTTTCAGCCTTGTCACTGTTGGTTTACCAGGGCTTACTCACCCTGCTTGCCGTCTGGATTCAGCCTTATGTTTCCGATTTACTGATTCAGGAAGTAGCAGCAGTTGGCGGCTGCATGATTGTGATGATTGGCCTCAATCTCCTGGGCTTAAAAAAAATCAAAACCGCCAATTTTATTCCGGGGTTAATTATAGAAATTATTTTTGTGATTTGCGTACCTTTGGTAAAAAAATTGATTTTTTAGGAGGGGGAAGTCTCCCCCTCGCTCCAACCACGCTGCGCGTGTTTTCCGCTACCCCCTCTACGGGGGCAAATTTTTACACCAGAAGGGCCCCCGTAACGCCCCCCATAGACCATCTAAAAAAGGCATCTCATATCACCCAAACTTTCAGTTATGGAAGCCTCTAAAAATTGCAATTTTTAGAGATGCCCTTATGTCACCCTGAACTTGTTTCAGAGATTCTTTACCATTGCAATTTTCAGAGGGCTCCCCTATAAAAAATTCAAAATTCTCCGTTGACTTCCAGTCATTTCCATCGTAAAATTGTAATAATAATATAACCCTTAAGGAGGCCAAATTAAATGGCAAAAGTAGAACTTAAAGGTATTGGAAAGATTTATGACGGTGGAGTTCGCGCTGTTACAAATTCCAATATCACAATCGAAGACAAAGAATTCTGTGTATTCGTAGGACCATCTGGATGTGGTAAATCAACAACTCTCCGAATGATTGCCGGATTGGAAGACATTTCTGAAGGTAAATTGTTCATTGACGGTGTTGAAATGAACGACGTTCCACCAAAGGATCGTGATATCGCCATGGTATTCCAGAACTACGCTCTTTATCCACATATGACTGTTTATGATAACATGGCATTCGGATTGAAGATTCGTAAAATGGACAAGGCTGAAATTGACCGTCGTGTTCGCGACGCTGCAAAACAGCTTGACCTTACACAGTATTTGGATCGTAAACCAAAGGCTCTCTCTGGTGGTCAGCGCCAGCGTGTTGCTGTAGGACGTGCTATCGTACGTAATCCAAAAGTATTCTTGTTCGATGAACCACTTTCTAACTTGGATGCTAAACTTCGTGTAACAATGCGTTCTGAATTGGCTGCTTTGCACAACAGACTTCAGGCTACAATGATTTACGTAACTCATGACCAGATTGAAGCTATGACTTTGGGTACAAAAATCGTTGTAATGA